>NZ_JBANSO010000026.1:0-69585 GCF_037070225.1 Vreelandella indica | reverse complement strand
CTCGGTCACGGGCACGTGGCTACCGGAACGAGGCCAACTTTATCGCCATGATCTACCTGATTGGGAGCCCGGTGGGCCGCCTATTCGATCAGGCCAAATCCACGTGAAGTGACGAAGAACCACTTTTTATTACCGCCAGCCAGGGTGAAGACGACGTTGTTAAAGCACTGGAGCAAGGCGCAGACGATTTTCTTACCAAACCTCTTCGCCCCAATGAGCTTATTGCCAGGGTAAGTGCATTAGGTCGGCGGTTAGGGCATTCAATACCTCGCCCGGCCATGGCATGCCCCGATACTTTTAATCTGCATACCGATGAGCACTACATCAGCGTGGCAGGCAACGCTGTTGATCTAACTGAACGAGAGTATCGGCTAGCCGCACTTTTTTTCTCAAAAATTGGTGAGCTGATTACCCGCGCGCATTTATTAGAGTTGGTATGGGGCATTAAAGGGGACGTTTCGACGCGCACAGTGGATACCCACGTAAGCCGCCTACGTCGTAAATTGGAGCTGGATGGGCGCCATGGCCTGCGGCTACGCAGCGTTTACCAATCGGGGTATCGCATGGAGACTTGCCAAACCAACCACCTTGAACACGTCGCTAAATAGGTTGGCGCTTTAGCCACAGAAAAAGCGGGGGGCGCTTTATGATTAGAAAAACGTGCAGAGATATAGCCAAATCACTTGTTGCGAGCAACTTATACTCAAGCGGCTTGGCTATATCCCTGCTTAGCGCCTGTATTAGTGGTACGCCCTTTACGTGTGTAACTCCCTTTACCCTTTTTAGGGGTTTGCTGCTGCATTTTAAACATCGGCGTTCTTAGCTGCGCTTTTAACGCGTTATCTTGAATCTTGCGCTGTTTCATCATGTTCTCCGCTAATTTAAGGATGCCTGCCAATGGCAAGCATCCGTTAAGACAGCTATTAATTTTTAGCGTTCCACGTTTTGCCTATTCCGAGTTACTTATTCAATCAGTTTACTCATCCCACGCAGGCGCAAAGTCGGGGTTAGCGATACGCTCTTGGCGATCCAACATGGCAATATCTGCCATTTCGCTGTCGCTTAGCACTAAATCAAAAGCGGAAATATTGCTTTGAATATTACGTGCCTTAGTGGAAGAAGGAATGGTGGTCATATTGCGCTGTTTTACCCAGGCCAGGGTAATTTGCGCAGGCGTTACGCCATGGGTGTCGGCAATTTTCTGAAGCGTCGGATCTTCCATTACTTTGCCCACTGCCAATGGCATAAAGGCGGTCACCTGAATATTTTGGTGCTCGCAGTGATCAACTAATTTACGGTTTTGAAGAAAAGGGTGAACTTCGATCTGATTGGTCAGAATTTCACCTTTACCCAGAATACTAATCGCTTCGTCCACCTGTTCGCAGGTGAAATTGGAAATACCGATATGGTGCGCTTTACCTTCTGCTTTGACTTCTTTAAGCGCCGTCAAATAATCTGCCATCGGCACTTCATTATTGGGCGACGGCCAGTGAATCAACAGCAGATCAACGTAACCTGTACCCAGTTTCTGAAGACTTTCATCTACGCTGGCCTTCAGCGTGGCAGGTTCCAGGTTGTCGAACCACACCTTGGTAGTGAGGAAAATATCGCTGCGGTGCACATCACTGTCACGAATCGCTGCACCCACTTCCGCTTCATTACCATAAAACTGTGCCGTATCGATGTGCCGATACCCCGCCTCAAGCGCCGCATGAATACTCTGCTTGAGCGTTTCGCCTTCCAGGCGAAAGGTACCGAAACCGGGGTTTGGCATTACATTTTGCATCATTAACGTCCTTTTCTATTGATAGCGTGTTAACTACATGGGGGTGGCAACCGCCCCACTTCAACCCCGTTGCCTGTTGTTTCCAGACCAACAGCAGCGCCGTCAACGCAATAACAAAGTGATAACCACTATCGCCAGCGTCAGCGATACACCTTTCCAGAACAGTACCGGGTCACGTTCTAGCAGTGGTAACTGGGCGCGCTTAAGCATTGCAGGGCTTGGCGAGCGCAGCTCAAAGATAAACTCCGACAGCGCTGGGTAGCGTTTGTGAGGGTTGGGGTGCAAGGCTTTTTTGAGCACCTCATCCACCCAGGCGGGCAGTTCACGGTTTTCGCTGAGTGCCGATTGATAGGCAAGTTTATGCTGTGCCGCCCGAGTGCGGGTTTTAGCCACTTCGGTACCATAGGGCAACGTGCCGGTTAGCATCTGATAGGTGATAACGGCGAGGGAGTATTGATCCGCACGCGGCGACCCACCTTCGCCCAGAAAATACTCCGGTGCGGTGTACTGGGCGGTGCCTAAAATATCGCCGCCAGCAAGGTCTTCGCCCGCTGCTTCGGCGATGCCAGCCACTTTGGCGGCGCCAAAATCGATCAGTTTTATTGTGCCATGATTATCGATCATGACGTTGTCGGGGCGTAAATCCTGGTGGAGCATTTCCAGGCGATGGAAAGCGCGAAGGCCTTTAGCGATCTGCTCAATGATAGGTCTTACAGTGGCTAAGTCGGCGTTGGGGTGATCGCGCATCCACTGGGTCAGGGTGTGCCCTTCGATATATGCCAGCACCGTATAAAGGTAGTGCCGAGGGCGTTCTTGCGCGGGGGCTTTTAGCACGTGGGCATTGTCGATTCGGCGGGCAATCCACTCTTCGCGCACAAACCGCTCGATGCTTGCCGGGTCTTGGCTTAGCTCGGTGGAAAGGGTCTTCAGCGCCACTTTATGGCCACTTGCTATCTCTTCTGCCAAGAAGACATGGCTGCGACTGCTGGCATGCAGTTGGCGCACGATACGGTAGCCGTCCAGCTCGCTTCCTGCGCGCAGTTCCGGCGGCTGGGGTAGCGCACCAAGTGCTGCATAAAGCTCATCTGCAAGGCCGTCGGGCAGTGTCTCAATGCGCACAATCTGCACCGTCAGATTATCATCGCTACCGTTCTCGATTGCCGCGGTAATCATCGCCTCGGCGGCGGCGTCCAGGTCGCTCCAGTGGGCATGAATCAGTTCCGCCATATCGGTCGCTGTCAGCCACTCATAAACCCCATCGGTGGCGAGCACAAACACATCGCCTGCACTGATTGATACCGCACGGTAATCCAGCTCCAGATGCTGACCAGCGCCCATGGCGCGGCTTAAATGACTCACTTCCCGTGATGCCCAGAAGCGGTGATCCTCGGTCAACGGCTCCAGCGTATTACCCGCCAGCTGGTAGATACGGCTATCGCCGACATGAAACAGATGCGCAGTGGTGGACTTGATCACCATCGCACTCAAGGTACATACATAGCCGCGGTCAAGATCGTAGCGGTACTGGCTTTGTCGGGTTTGGGCGTAAAGCCATGCGTTGGTGGCCTGCAGTACCCGCTGGGCCGAGGTTTTCACCGCCCAGGTGGCCGGGGTAGCGTAGTAGTCCGTCAGAAAGCCGCCCACCGCTGCTTTACTTGCCTCTCGGCTCACCTCGCTACTGCTGATCCCGTCCGCCAACGCAATCGCGATGCCTTTGGTGGCGCGCTGGGATTCATTGGGCAGGTAAGCGCCATAAAAATCCTGATTGCTTGGTTTACGCCCTTTATCTGAGTGCTGGCCTAGCGAAATGGTCAGCGTTGCCATCGGCTAACGAGCACCTTCGCTGGAACGACATACGGCGGCTAGCTCAACGGGCGACGTGGCGACCCTTTGCACCACGCTGCCCACCACAATCAAGCAGGGAGATGGCAGAGGGTGGGCGGCAAGTTTTTCGGGCATATCCGCAAGTGAGCCCACCAGCGACTGCTGTTCGGGCTGGCTGGCATTGGCAACTAGCATAATGGGCCACTCATCCGGCAGCCCCGCCTGACGCAGGCCGTGACAAATTGCACTCACTTTGGAAAGCCCCATGTAAAACACCAGGGTTTCATCTTTACGCGCCAGTGCTTGCCAGTCCGGCGTGCCGTCTTCGCGGCATAGCTGGGCGGTAACAAAGCGCAGCTGCTGCGCATGGCCACGATCAGTGAGTGGGATACCCATGCAGGCTGCGGCGGCAGAGGCCGCGGTAATTCCTGGCACAATAGTGGCAGTCACCTGGGCGGCGGCCAGGGCATCCAGTTCCTCGCCCATGCGCGCAAACACCGCCGGGTCGCCGCCCTTAAGCCGCACTACCGATTTTCCTTCGCGGGCGAGTTTTACCATCAGCTCACCGATTTCCGCTTGCGGTACGCTGTGGTGGCCGCGGGCTTTGCCCACGTAGTAGCGCTCGCTGCCGTTGGGAATCAGCGCCAGCACGTCATCGCCCACCAAGCGGTCATACACCACGGCATCTGCCTGCATTAACAGCCGAGCGGCCTTGAGGGTTAACAGCTCCGCATCACCACTGCCTGCACCGACCAGATAGACCTGACCGGCGTGGCACTCGCCATGCAGCGGCAGGCGTAAATCAGTGTCACATTTGCGACCCAACGATGACCGCACTGGTGACGACAATCGCATAAAGGCGTTAAACCACTTCAGTAGCAATGGGTTGCTTAGTACGCGCATTGGGCCGCTCCTCTTCAATCAGTGATTTCAATTCAGGAATACAGCTACCGCATTGGGTGCCGCAGGCAAGTCTCGCGCCCAACGCTTCTACGCTGGTATCGCCTGCACGAATAGCGTTGGCAATGGTGGTTTGGCCGACCTGGTGACAGCTGCACACCACCGGGCCAGTATCAGCAGCGCCGTCATCGCAGCCCGCTAATAAGCGGCGGCGGTGGGTATCGCTTAGCTCCGCCTCGTTAAAACGCGCTTCCAGCCAAGCCAGCCCTGGCAACTCTTTGGGTGGGCCAACCATCAGCCACCAGCGCAGCTTGCCATTTTCCACACAGGCGGCACGCAGCCGTCCGTTAGTGGGGTCTTGGCTGACCACCGCTACTTCCCCAGGCAGCCACTCTTTCAACTGCGCCAACCAATCGTTAACCGACTGTGTATGGGCAAGCTGCCAGCGCTGGCAGCCGCGCATGGGTATAAGTGTCCAATAAGCACTGATGCACCACGGCGTCAACTCAGTGGCGCCATCAGCGACCAGCAGAGTGGCCTGCCACTCAGTGGCAAGCGGGCCCAACGCCACGGCGCCGTGCTTTGATTCCGGCTGCCCTGAAAGCGGGTCTGTGATGCCGCCGATCAGCGCGCTACTTCTGGCCTGCTGGGTAAAACAGTCAGTCCAGTGGATGGGCACAAACACCTCGCCGCGGCGCTGGGCATTGGACACCCGCACTCGAGCCCGAAACTCGCCCTTCGCGGCGCTTAGTACCGCCAAGCCTTGATCTACCACACCGGCGTCCTGAGCGTCATCAGGATGCACGTCCATGAACGGCTCCGCACGGTGATTCATCAGCCTCGGGGCGCGCGCAGTACGGGTCATGGTGTGCCACTGATCACGGATTCGACCGGTGTTTAAACGCAGCGGATAGGCGGCGCTGAGCGATTGTTCAGGGCCCTGTGGCTTAATCGCCAACAGTTTGGCACGGCCATTGGCCGTGGCAAACTCACCATCTTCAAACAGGCGCGCGGTTCCCTGCGGCGCTCGAGCCGTCACCGGCCACTGAACCGGCACCAAGGCATCGTAGTCTTTCCGGCCCAAGCCCACCAAGCCCGAGATATCGAAAAGCCGCTTCGGGCTGCCGGCTAGCCCATTTTCAAAGCCAGACAGACGGGCGTGTTCATCGAATATTTCCCAAGGGTGCGAGTATTCAAACGCCTCGGCAAACCCCAGCCGCTTGGCCACTTCGGCGATGATCCACCAATCATGGCGAGCTTCCCCTGGGGGTGGCAGCATCCCCCGCTGGCGGGAGATGCGCCGCTCGGAGTTGGTCACGGTACCATCTTTTTCTGACCACCCCGAGGCTGGCAGCACGATATCTGCATAAGGCAGCAAATCGGTATGGGCGGCACACTCAGAGACAATCACCAGCGGGCATTTTTCCAGCGCAGCGCGTACTCGCGCGGCATCGGGCAGGCTAATCGCGGGATTGGTGGCCATTACCCAGAGCGCTTTTATCTCGCCTCGCTCAATGGCTTCAAACAGTTCCACCGCTTTATAACCCGGCCCTTCCGGCAGGATGGGCGTGAGATTATCGGTCGCCCAGAAGCGACTGACCAGATCAATGGCGCCGGGGGTGTGGTAATCCATATGCGCAGCTAGCTGGTTGGCCAGCCCGCCTACTTCGCGCCCACCCATGGCATTGGGTTGACCGGTAATCGAGAACGGCCCTGCCCCCGGCAAACCGATTTTTCCGCCCGCTAGGTGGCAGTTAATAATCGCATTGCATTTATCGGTGCCGCTGGCGGATTGGTTAACGCCCTGGGAATAGAGCGTGACCACATGCAGTTGGCTGGCAAACCAGTAGTAGAAGGTTTCCAGACGCTCAGGGTCGACATCGCAGGCAGCCGCTACTTCCGCTACCGAGCCAGCGGTTTGTTGCGCTGCCGCCAGGGCCTCTTCAACGCCTTCGGTGTGACGCTCAAGATAGAGGGTATCGAGCTTGCGACGCTTTGCCATCCACGCCAGCAGGCCATTAAATAGGTAAGCATCGCTGCCCGGTTTAATCCCCAGGTAGAGGTCAGCGATTTCGCAGCTATCGGTCACGCGCGGGTCAATGACGACCAAGCGCATCAGTGGGTTGCGCTCTTTAGCAACTTTAATGCGTTGGTAAAGCACCGGATGGTTCCAGGCCAAGTTGGAGCCCACCAGCACGACCAGCTCCGCCTCTTCCAAGTCTTCGTAGTTGCACGGCACCGCATCCGCGCCGAAGGCACGCTTATAGCCAGCGACCGCAGAAGCCATGCACAGTCGCGAGTTGGTATCTAAATGAGGGGTGCCCAAGAAGCCTTTAAACAGCTTATTAGCGATATAGTAATCTTCAGTTAAGAGCTGCCCCGACAGGTACGCCGCTACGCTGTGATTGCCATGCTCGGCCCGCTGAGCGTTTAAACGCTCAGCGGTGATGCTCAGTGCGGACTCCCAGGAGACCTCGACGCCATCTACACGCGGATGCGTCAGGCGGCCCTGCTCGCCCAACGTCTCATGTAGCGCAGAACCTTTGACACACAGCCGGCCATAATTCGCAGGGTGCTCACGGTCGCCTTCTACTGCGCTCAGCGTGCCTGCTTCAATGGTCGCCGTCACGCCGCAGCCGACGCCGCAGTAGGGGCATGTGGTTTTGGCCTGAGTCATAGCTACTCCTCGGATTCCTCATTAGCGCCAAGCAAAAAAACGCCCAGTCCTGTTCTCTAATGCGCTATGTAAACGCATTAAGAGAAAAGGGCTGGACGTCGTTGCCACAGCGCACCTTCAACGGTGCAGTACTCTTTACAATGGTTTCTTCAAACAAATGAAGACTTACTAACAGCTACACATTTTCTAACGGCTACTTATTCTTCTAATAACGGCTTTGGAGTTGTTCGCTGCCATCGCCAAACAATGAGCGCTTATCCCTTATTAACTCACTTATTGCCTTGATAGCTGCAAGAGCCAAGCCGACAACCGACCTATTGAAAATTAACTACTTAAAAACAAATAGTTAAAAAATAAAAGAGCATCACGCAGCGCTCTTTTTAGCACTCCGGTCACGCTAAATGGCGTGTGAGAGTGCACGCCACCTCCCTTTCGCACCATCGCTGTGCAGCTTGCTCAAGCAGCGACGCGTCCGCACCTCCTCCCTTGCTCCTTAAACACCTGAAATGCTTGAAAAAAAAGTGATTAATAGCCAGTTGGCTAGCTCCTTGCTTTATACACGGTAAGGTTTTTAATCAGCTGGCAGCCAATGGCGGTTGCCGCGCGTTTAAAGCATAGATTTTAAACAACGCTATCGGGCAACGACGCCCCTGATGCTCCCCTTTTCTACACATCGTGGAAAGGAAGGTGCGTTAGGGGCTTTTTTTGTTTGGTGCTCAAGAAGCCGCAAAGACACAGAGGAGCCACCCATGGAAACCACTTCCCGGTGCTCACACAATGACCATCTCAATGACCATCTGGTGATTATTGGCAACGGTATGGCCAGCCACCGCCTGATTGAGGCGTTGGTAAAACTACCCACGCGCCCTCAACACATCACGGTGATTGGCGCCGAGCCAACTCCTGCATATAACCGTATTCTGCTCTCGCCACTGCTGGCTGGCGAGATGAATCAGGATGCACTCACTCTGCGCGATGCTCAGTGGTACGAGGACCAGGGTGTCACGCTGATTCTTGGCGAAAAGGTCGACGCCCTTCATCGCGACCGCCAAACCGTGGTCACCAACACCGGCCGCACGCTGCCTTACGACCACCTAGTGCTTGCTACCGGCTCGCGCCCAGCAATGCCCGATGTGCCTGGTATTGATCTAGCGGGCGTGCACGGTTTTCGTGACCTGCAAGATGCTGATGCGTTGACCGACATCGCTCAACGCGGTGGTGAGGCAGTCGTGATTGGCGGCGGTCTGCTAGGCCTGGAAGCTGCCGAAGGGCTGCGTAAGCGCGGCAACGATATCAGCGTCAGCGTGCTCCAGCGCAGCGAACGGCTAATGAACCGCCAGCTGGATACGACCGCCTCACATCTGCTTGAAAACGAACTGGCCCAGCGCGGCTTGAAGATTGTTACCAGCGCCCAGTTAGCACGTTTAGAAGGCGACGCCCAAGGACAGGTCAGCAAGATTCATCTTGATGATGGCCGCCAACTGGCTGCCACGAGCGTCATTATCGCGGCGGGCATTACGCCTAACGCAGCCCTTGGCCACCAAGCGGGCCTGACCACCGAGCGCGCTATCGTGGTGGATGAATTTCTCACCACCAGCGACCCGGCGATCTCAGCGCTGGGCGAGTGCTGCCAATTTGATGGCACTACTTATGGCTTGGTGGAACCGATCTGGCGTCAGGTGGAAGTACTCGCCGCCCGGCTAGGTGGCACGCCTACCCTTGGCTACACGGATGTCCCCAGCGCCACCAAACTTAAAATCAGCGGCGTGGCGCTCTACGCCTTTGGCCCCACCGAGGCCAGCGCCGAGCACGAAGTGCTGAGCTACCACGATATTGAGCGCGGCGACTACCGCCGCCTGCTGTTGCGTGACGGTCAAATAGAGGGCGCGGTGCTTTACGGCGACACCAGCCAAGGCCCTTGGTACTTCGAGCAAGCGCTAGCGGGTAGCGATCTGAATAACTGCCGTCAGGCGCTGCTTTTTGGCGCCGCCGACGTTAGCGCCCTACAGGCAGCCCAAGGCGATTCTGACACTTCTCATCTTCCTACTTCAGAGGCGGCATAACGATGGTTACTAATAATGTTACTAACGACGTTACTAACGGCGTTACTCAGAACATGACAACTCCTGAACAGCTCATCATTATCGGCAACGGCATGGTCGGCCATCACTTGGTCGAGCAGCTCGTCGATAACGGCGCCCTAGCGCGCTATCAGGTCACCGTGTTTGGCGAAGAGCGACACCGCGCCTACGACCGGGTACATCTGTCCGAATACTTCAGTGGCCGTGATGCCGATTCGCTGGCGCTATGCGAAGCGGATTACTACGACGTAAGCGGCGTGGAACTGCGCACGGGCGAGGCCGTAATCGAAATCGACCGCAACACGCAAGAAGTGGTCACCGACCAAGGCCGTTACCAATATGACCGCCTGGTGCTGGCCACCGGCTCCTTCCCCTTTGTGCCGCCGATTCCCGGCAACGACCGCGATGGCTGCTTGGTGTACCGCACCCTGGACGATTTGGACGCCATCCAAGCCGCCGCCGAAAACGCGACTACCGGCGTAGTGGTGGGCGGTGGCCTGCTCGGCTTGGAAGCGGCTAACGCCCTACGCGGCCTAAACCTGGATACCGCCGTGGTGGAATTCGCTTCACGCCTAATGCCCATGCAGGTTGATAACGAAGGCGGCGAGCTGCTGCGCGAAAAAATCGAAGCGCTGGGCGTACAAGTACTCACCGAGCGCGCCACCCAACGCATTGAAGATGGCGAAGCCAGCCGCCACCGCATGGTCTTCCAAGACGACAAGGTGCTGGAAACCGACCTGATTGTGTTCTCCGCGGGCATTCGCCCCCGCGACCAGCTAGCCCGTGACTGCGGCCTGGAAATTGGCGAACGCGGCGGCATCGTAGTAGATAACCAGTGCCTGACCAGCGATCCTGCTATTCTCGCCATTGGCGAAGTAGCACTCTGGAACCAGAGCATTTTCGGCTTGGTGGCACCGGGCTACCAGATGGCCAAAACGGCGCTGTCGACGCTAACCGAAGGCGACATCCAGTTTGGCGGCGCCGACATGAGTACCAAGCTCAAGCTGCTGGGTGTGGATGTGGGCTCAATTGGCGATGCTCACGGCAACCAGAACCCCGGTGCGCGAATGTTTCGCTACCTGGATCCCATCAAGCAGGAGTACCGCAAGCTGGTGGTCTCCAGCGATGGTAAAAAACTACTGGGCGCCATGCTGGTCGGCGACAACGGCGTTTACGACACGCTGCTGCAGTACTATTCCAACGGTATTGAGCTGCCCGCTGAACCCGCCTCGCTGATTCTTCCGCAAAGCAGCGGCGCCGCGCCCACACTCGGCCCCGGTGCACTGCCGGAAACCGCCACCATCTGCTCGTGCCATAACGTTACCAAGGGCGATATTTGCGCCACCATTGACGACGGCGCGGTAGATTTAGGGGGTGTCAAAGGTGCTACCAAGGCCAGTACTGGCTGTGGCGGCTGCACCGCGCTGCTTAAAAGCGTGGTAGATCACGAGCTGGAAGCCCGAGGCGTGGAAGTCGATAAATCGATTTGCGAGCACTTCGCCCATACCCGCCAGGGGCTTTACGATATCGTTCGTGTCGAGGGCATTAAAACCTTCACCGACTTGATTGAAAAACACGGCAACGCCGACACCTACCGCCTGGGCTGCGACATCTGTAAACCCGCCGTGGGCTCTATTCTGGCCTCCTGCTTTAACGAGCCGATCACCGATGCGGCGCATATCCCATTGCAGGATACCAACGACACCTTCATGGCCAACATGCAGAAAAACGGCACCTACTCGGTGGTGCCGCGTGTGGCTGGTGGCGAGATTACACCCGACAAACTGATCGCCCTGGGCGAAGTGGCCAACAAATATAGCCTCTACTCCAAGGTGACGGGCGGCCAGCGTATCGACCTGTTCGGCGCGCGGCTGGAAGACCTGCCGGATATTTGGAGCGAACTGATTGCAGCAGGCTTCGAGACCGGCCACGCCTACGGCAAATCACTTCGCACGGTGAAATCTTGTGTGGGTAGCACTTGGTGCCGCTACGGCGTGCAGGATAGCGTTGGCATGGCGATCCAGCTGGAGAACCGATACAAAGGCCTGCGTTCCCCTCACAAGATCAAATTCGGCGTTTCCGGCTGCACCCGCGAGTGCGCCGAGGCCCAGAGCAAAGACATTGGCATTATCGCCACCGAAAACGGCTGGAACCTCTACGTGTGCGGTAACGGCGGCATGCGCCCGCGCCACGCCGAACTGTTCGCCACGGATCTCGACGACGAGCAGCTCTACCGCACCATTGATCGCTTCTTGATGTTTTACGTGCGCACCGCTGACCGGCTGCAACGCACCTCAGTATGGCGTGAAAACCTCAATGGCGGTCTGGAGTACCTCAAAGAGGTGATTCTGGAAGATAGCCTGGGTATCAACGACGAGTTGGAGCGTCAGATGCAAACCGTGGTGGACACCTACCAGTGCGAATGGGCAGACGCCATCAGCGACCCGGAAAAACTCAAGCGCTTCCGCAGCTTCGTCAACGACGACCGTCCGGATCCGTCAATCATTATGACCTCCGAGCGCGGCCAGCCACGGCCAGCCCAGACTACTTCTCACTGACGCTTTTGAATAGCTATAGAAGAGGCAACCCATGACCGCAACGGCACTGAAAAAAGAGATGGATATGGCGGATGTTCAAAACAGTAAGGCATGGCAAAAAGCCTGCACCAAAGCCGACCTAGTCGCGTTCTCCGGCGTCGCCGCTTGGTTGGAAACCGCCGACGGTCCCGCCCAGGTCGCTATTTTCTACTTGCCCGGGCTGCGAGGGCAGAGCGATGAACTCTATGCTCTCGATCATCATGACCCCTTCTCGAACGCCAACGTAATCGCCCGAGGCATTGTCGGCGACCTTAAAGGCGCCCCAGTAGTCGCCTCGCCTATCTACAAGCAACACTTCCGTCTTGAAGATGGCCAGTGTCTGGAGGATGAAAGCGTCAAACTGCGCACCTGGAAGATCGAATTTAAAGGTGATGAGGTGTGGGTTGAGGGGTAAAGGGGTTATTTAGCCCGATAAAACGACAACGCCGCCTTCAGGGCGGCGTTGTCGTTAGCAGGCGGTAACTCTCTCAAACGTTATTCATCCAGATGCTTATTCATCCAACCCCTAATCATTCATAAACTGAATCAGCGCCTGATTAAACGCATCTGGGTGCGTGGCATTCAGGCCATGCGGGCCACCCTTGATCACTTCCGTCTTCGCGTTGGGCAGTAGCTCCTGGGCCCGCTTGCCGCTGACCTCAAAGGGCACGATGCCGTCTGCATCACCGTGCAGCACTAGCGTGGGAATATCGATCTTAGGCAAGTCTTTGCGGAAATCGGTGTAGCTGAAGGCTTTGATGCAGTCGTAGGTCGCTTGGGGTGATGCAAAGGCGGCAATATCACGATGATACTGACGATTTGGTTCACTGATTAAATCGCTGCGCTCACCGGCAGCAAAGAAGTTCTTGGTAAACTCTTCCAGGAAGGCGATACGGTCGCCCTTTACTCCCTCCAGGAACTGATTGATCGTCGCATCGTCCAGGCCACCTTCGGGGTTGTCGTCAGCTTTATATAGGTAAGGCGGCACAGCAGCGGCAAACACGGCTTTACTCACCCGGCCAGTGCCGTAGCTTGAGAGGTAGCGGGCCACTTCACCGCCGCCCATGGAAAAGCCCACTAGAGTGGCATCGTGTAGATCCAGCGTGTCGATCAATTTTTTAAGATCTGTTGCGAGCGTATCGTAGTCGTAGCCGCCATCGGCCTGCGTCGACCAGCCAAATCCCCGGCGGTCATAGGTCACGACTTTATAACCCGCCTCAACCAGCGCTGGCACCTGTTTTTCCCATGAACGGCCACTGAGTGGCCAGCCATGAATGAGTACCACGGACTTACCTGCCCCACGCACTTCGTAATAAAGCTCTACCGGCGTGCCCTGCTCCGTTCCTACGCTCAGCATTGGCATCGTCTCACCCTCCTGTTTGGCTTAACGTGAATCAAATAAACGTGCTCTAAGGTTAGTAGAACTGGCGGTGCTGTCCAAAAGCAGGCGTTGGGCAGTCTGGTCAGAAAACAGGACGGAAGACATCGGCACGGCGCCGTCGATAAGTCGCTAGCAAAATTGCTATGCTTAGCGGCTATTTATACGGTGTGCACACTGGAGCAGAAACGTTCGTGAAGACAGAATCGAGTACCTTGGCCTTCTCCGCTTTTATGGCGCTGCTCATTGGCTGTGCAGGCATCGTGGCCACGCTGGCCTCTAACTCTCAAGCTATCCTGCTGGATGGGCTATTTAATCTGATCTATTTCAGCGTTGCCCTCGTAACCATTAAAGTCAGCAAGCTTGCCAGCCGCCCGGACAGCGAATCCTACCCTTTTGGCTATAGCTACTTCGAGTCGCTGGTCAATCTTTGCAAAGGGCTGCTGATTTTAGGTGTTTCCATTTTTGCACTGGTGGATGCTGTCGCTGCGCTACTAACAGGCGGTCGTGACATTGCCGCTGGGCTTGCCGTTATCTACGCCCTTTTTGCCACTGCGGCCTGCTCGCTTACCGCCTGGGTGATGCACCGCAGTCAGCGCCATGTCAGTAGCCCTCTGGTGGCGGCAGACAAACTCAACTGGCTAGTCAACAGCGTCATTTCTGCCGCCGTACTCGCGGCGTTTTGTCTGGTGATGCTGTTTGAACACCTGGGCTGGCAGACCATTTTGCCCTACGTGGATGCGGTATTGGTGATTGCGGTGGTGGTGCTGTGCTTGGGCGTACCGGTGCGCATGGCTTCCCAAGCGCTGCAGGAACTGCTTAACAAGACCCCGGAAGAGGCCATCGCAGCCCCCGTCCGCCGCGCCGTTGCGAATGCCCTGGCGGGCACTGACACGCAAGAGGTGCGCGTGCGCATGGTTCGCCCTGGCCGCCTGCTGTATGTGATGGTGCATGTGGTATTGCCAGAGGAACCCAATCTGACCATCGTTTATCAAGATGCGCTGCGCGCACGGATCGATGAAGAAGTGCGCCGTTACTATTCGCTGGTGGTGTGTGACGTGGTGTTTACCGCCAACACCCGCTGGGCCGCGCCCTCTTGCGGGCTGCTGGTCGAAAAAGGTTAGCTTGAATGATCGTCGATCACGTGAGCGCTCTGCGCAGCAAGGCGAACGCTGTGATCACACCGCCCAATAGCGCAAAACCAAACAGCGTTAGCGCCAGGGTATGCCCCACTGCATCAATGAGCACTCCGGTCGTGATCACCGGGAGGCTGAAGCCAACATACGCCATCAAAAAATAGCCTGCGCTGGCCTGAGGCGCGGAGGCATCGGCCGCTGCCAACACACCACTCAACCCACCCAGGTAGATAAACCCATAGCAAGCGCTGCTGGCAGCCACCGTGCCCAGCAGCACCGCTGCCAGGTAGCCTTGAACGGCTCCCCAGGCGATTAGCGCATAGGCCATCGGTAAAATCGCCAGCCCCAGTCGCGTCGCGCTTCGTGGTGTGAACCTTCTTGCCCAAGGCTGAAACAGCACCCCGCAGCTGCAAATACCGAACGTGGCGAAGCCGCTCCAGGCGGATAAACCGTGTCGCTGCAGGGCGGAAGGGAGTATCGCAATCACTAACCCCACCGTCGCCCAGGCCAGCAAAATAGCCAATCCAAAGGCAGAAGCGCCCCGAGGATAGCTGGGCAGACGCAGCAACGAGCGTTTAGTGGCACTCGGCGGGCTATCCTCCAGTGTGGTGACCACCACTAGCGCCAGCGCCGCGGCGACTAGGTAAATCCATAGGCTGGGCGGCGACACACTGGGGGTGTGAAAGAGAAACAGGCTGGTGACCGCTGCCCCCAGGCCAAACCCAAGCGAAGTGCTGGCCGTCACGACGTTGGTGGCGACGCGATTATCATCCCTATCCACGAGCAGTTGCATATACGCAGGCGCCACTGCCGACGTTAATCCCATGCTGATGCCCAACAGAAAGCGGGCAACCCCTAGTGCCACCAGGTTGGGAGCTATCAAGATCATCGCCGTCGCCATCAGGCTTAACAGTAGTGCAGCAATGATCATTGGCTTGCGCCCCACCCGATCTGCCAAGCCATTTAAGCCCAGCAGTACCGGCAAGAAACCGCCACATAGCAAGCAAAGGCGAACGTGGTTGCCCCTACCCCCAAGCCATCGCGCACCGCCAGTGCATCGTAGAGCGGCGCCTGTAAATTGACTGCCGTGGTAATCATGCACAGTGCAAAGGCCAGGCCAACAGCGCTACGTTGGGCGATGGTTCGATTTAAAGCGCGATTCATAGCGTTATCCTAAATAAGCCAGTATTTGAACCGCTAAGCTCCCACGCTTGCCGATCACCGGTAAGGTACACTTACCCACCACTTTCAAGACACTGTTCCGCCCTTTTCAAGAACAGTTGTGAGCCACAGGGTCAGCTATGAAGCTTAAGGTTAACCGCGACGCCCCCATGCCCATTGCACAGCAGATCGAAACCGGTATTCGCGCCTGGATTGCAGCGCACGGTGCCGGTGGTGGCCGCCGTTTACCCTCTATTCGCTGCTTGGCAGCGACCCATCACATTAGCCGTAACGCGGTGATTGACGCCTATGAGCGACTGGTAGCTTCTGGCTTAGTGCGCTCACGGCCCGGGTCAGGTTTTTATGTGGCGGATAGCGCAGCAGCACTGGTATCGCAACCAGCAGCTACGAGCAGATTGGAAGAGGTCACCAATGGCCTGTGGGGGCTTTTCAGTGCCAACGAGCACACGCTCAAACTGGGCTGCGGCTGGCTGCCCAGTGATTGGCGCGAGGGTAATGACCTGACCCACGCCATCCGCCAGGTCGCGCGTAAAAGCCGCTCGGGAATTTTCGAGTACAGCACGCCCCAGGGGCCAGAGGAATTGCGCGGCTTGATCCAGGAACGCCTGCGGCCCCTATCGATTACCGCTAATGCCGAGCAGATTGTGATGACCGGCGGTGGCAGCCACTCGCTGGATCTATTGGTAAGGATGCTGCTTGACCCGGGCGATGTGGTGTTCGTGGAATCACCGGGTTATTACAACCTGTTCGGCCTGCTGCACTTACAGCGCATCCGCGTGATTGGCGTACCGCGATTGGCAGATGGGCCAGATATCAAGCGCCTGGAGGCGTTACTGGCGCAGTACCAACCCAAGCTTTTTTACATTAACAGCGTGTTTCATAACCCCACCGGGAGCACTATTACCCCAGCAGTGGCTCACCGGGTACTGCAGCTCGCCGAGCAGCACGATTTTCAGATTATCGAGGACGATATCTACGCGGATTTTCAGCACGCACCGACGACTCGCCTAGCGGCCTTGGACGGTTTGAGTCGGGTACTCTATCTGGGTAGCTTCTCAAAAAGCCTCTCCTCTTCGCTGCGGGTAGGCTTTATCGCCTCCCCACCCTCTCAGGTGCAGCGCTTGGTCGATATCAAGATGCTGACCAGCATTTCCGCATCGCGCTTTGCGGAGCAAGTGGTCACTACCATGCTGCAGAACGGCAGCTATCGAAAGCTGACCGAGCGGCTGCGCGCCAAGCTCGCCAATCAAATGGCGTTGGCGCTAGGTATTCTCAAAAAGGCAAACTGGGAGGTTTATACCGAACCGACAGGGGGGATGTTTGTGTGGGCCAAGCCACCGGCCGCCATCACGCCAGAGGCGCTTTCTGAGCTGGCTGACCGGTGCGAGGTAATGCTGTCACCAGGACATCTATTCTTTGCGGATCATCAACCAACCCCCTGGCTCCGGCTAAACGTTGCCTATATGCAGGATCCCAGGGCGAAGGCGTTTATTGATACAGTCCGTTGAACCCTACCCTTCCTTGACCTCTTTCACTGGCCATACATCGGCATCCACAAGCTCTGGGCGTTTCAGTATGGCAGGGTCAAATAGTGGTTCTTTAATACCTTCACGGCGCTGGCGCTCATAGTCTTTCAGCACGGCTACGGCGATTGGCCCCATGATTAGTATCGCAAACAGGTTAGTAGTCGCCATCAGCCCCATCGCAAGATCGGCAAAGTCCCAGACGACACTCAGTTCAGCCACCGACCCGAGCAGCACCATGACGATCACAATCACCTTGAACACGCTCACCGCTTTTGCGGCGTGACGGCGGAACAGGAATTCGATATTCACCGCCGAGAACGAGAAGTTGGCCAAGATTGAGGTAAAGGCAAAAAACAGAATCGCCAGCGCAATGAATATCTCACCAAACCCGCCTAGATGATCCACCATGGCATCCTGGGTCAGTTGAATACCTTCAATACTATCGCCCGGCGACTCCGACATCAGCCGCTCATAAACACCAGAAAGCAGAATCACTACCGCCGTGCAGCTACAAATCACGATGGTATCGACGAACACGCCGAAAGATTGCACTAAACCCTGGGCCGCCGGGTGTTTGACGGACGCCTGGGCCGCCGCATTCGGGGTGGAACCCATGCCCGCTTCATTGGAGAACAGGCCACGCTTGACGCCGTTTTCCATTGCCGCTTTGATCGCATAGCCAGCCGCGCCACCCACCGCTGGGCCCAGTCCAAAAGCACTCATCACAATCAGCGAGAGCATGTCGGGCACGGCAGAAAGGTTGGTGACCAGTATCCAAAGCGCCACGAGCAGATAAGCAATCGCCATCGCTGGCACAATTTTCTCAGCGGTACGCGCTACCGACTTGAGGCCGCCATAAATGACAAAACCTGCCAAGATGGCAATTACGACGCCCGTCAGCCAATTGGGAATACCAAAAGCGCCATTCATCCCTTGCGCGATGGTATTGGATTGCGCCGCGTTAAATGCCAAGCCATAAGCAATAATCAGAAACACCGCGAACAGCGCGCCTAGCCAGCGCCACCCCAGGCAGCGTTCGATATAGTAAGCCGGCCCGCCGCGGAATACGCCATCCTCGTTGCGATGCTTATAGACCTGGGCCAAAGTCGACTCGATAAACGCGGTGGCAAAACCCAGCAGCGCGGTCACCCACATCCAGAAAATTGCCCCAGGCCCGCCAATCCAGAGCGCCAGGGCCACACCAGCGAGATTACCGGTTCCGACTCGCGCTGCCATCGACGTCGCAAAGGCCTGAAAGCCACTAATACCATCTCCAGCCCCACGGGCAGAGAACGTCACATACGCCATGTGCCTAAACAGACGAAACTGCATACCTCGGGTCATAATGGTAAACAGCAGGCCAGCGCCTAACAGTAGATAGACAAGAATGTAGCTCCAGATAAAGTTACTGACAGGCATCATGATGGTATAGAGACCATCGCGCAGCGGGGCAATGAGTAATTCGAGGGTCTCCATGGGAATGCTCTCCAGTTAGCGTTTGTTCACACTCGGGTGCCTAGAAAACCCAGCAAGTCCCCTAACCCAATGTGTTGAAGTGACCGCCGAAAACCCGACGCCACACACCGATTCTAGCCAGTTTTTGTACCAGTCCCAAAAAACATGCATAAAAAAGCGGCCCGCAGGCCGCTTAGCGTGTTCAACGCTGCGTGCTGCGCTTCAAGCCGCTGACGATCTTCATGTTACGGCAGCGAATACCGGATTACTTTTTTATAGGTACTTAGCAGCTTTTCTGGGTGCCAAAATAGCCATCAGATAATCACAACCCAATGAAATAAAAAATTTTTCATACATCAATCACAAAATCTGGCTTAAACAACTCAGGAGTGAACTCATAGGGATAACCACCGGGGTTAGCGATAACACGCGTACCGTTGCGCAAAATATCTATTGGTTCATGAACATGCCCATGCACCCACATATTCATCTTGCCCATTAGGTGCGGTAGGTTGGAGGCAAACGCGGGGGATAACGCGTCGCCTAGGTATTGGCCAGGAATACACTCATGCAGCGGTGCATGATGGCTGATCACCACCTTGGGGCCGTCAAACGGTTGGGCCAGTTGGCTTTCAAGCCATGCTAGCGCTTCAGCATGTAGCTGGCGGCTCGCTAGCGGGGTGAACGTTATACCAGGAGATGCCTCGACGATCTTAAAATCGGGCATATAACGCAGTGCTTTTGACTCGGTATGGGCAGGGTTTTGGGTCGGGTCATTGGCATAGAGCGCGAAGTCCGTCCACAGTGTTGTGCCGTAAAAGCGCACGCCGTCGAGGGTTACCGCGCGATTATCCAAAAGCTCGATATTGAGGCGCTCGGCTTCGCGCGCCAACTCTTCACGCAGCTGCGGCATGCATGTTCCGTAGAATTCATGGTTGCCAGGTACATAAATAATGGGCCTGTCCGGGAATCGGTGACGCGCCCAGGCAAGCCCTTCGCTCTCGCGATGAATATCGCCAGCTAGAATCACCACGTCGGCGTCCACTTCTGGCAGTTCGCGGTTGCCGTCGAAAAACTCCAAGTGTAGATCAGACAAAATACGCAGGCGCATAAGGCTCCTTGTGGCTTTCATCACGGTAGCTAGCGTGAACGATATTCAACAAACCGGCTGACCAGACTCACTACATCGGCTTCACACTCACGATGAGGGACGTGGTGAATATTGGCCAGCATTTCACAGTGTGCAGGGCCGTTGATATAGCGAACCATACGCTCCGGCTGACGGTGCGAGCCATACTCATCTTTCTCACCATGAATAACTAAGCTGGGACACGTCACCTGCGCCAATGCTGGCGTTAATGACCAGTTTTCAAACGCTGGATTTAACCAGGTTTCTGTCCAGGCATTGAGTACCCAATGGGCTTTATCACCATGATATTTTTCCAGCTTGGCAAGCTGTTCTGGCGCCTGAAATACCCCTTTGGCTTCCACAATACCGTTTCGCGTTCGTGCTTCGTTAAATGCCTGGGCAGAGATGGTAATCAAACCATCGCACTCATCGGCATATACCCCCGCGCAGTGAACAGCCATACAACCGCCTACGCTATGCCCAAGGGCAATAAAGCGTTTAATATCCAATGCATCACGAAGGACAGAGAAATCTTGAGCCGGTTCATCATCGATAAAACTCAATGGCAACGTGTCGTGGCGGGCATCAGAACGGCCGAAACCAAGGCGATCATAGGCGACTACGGTGCGCTGGGTGGCTGCACACAGCGCCGCAGGAAAGCTACGCCATAGCTCAACGCAACCTAGTGAGTCGTGCAGCAGTACGATAGGGCTTTGTTCAAGGGACGCGGCACTGGCTGGTTGCCAGACACGTGTTAATAGTCGCCCCTCTGGGGCATCTATCATGCTGTCATGGTGTACAACCGAGGCGGAAGAGAGATAAGTCATTAGAAGATACTATCGTTATTTTTAGTCTTTTATTAACAATAACATATTTTATTTTAAGCCTGTTCCCCTTTACCCAGAGGTTTTATAACAACCTTTTATGCTGCATCGCAGCATAAAGAGGCTATACTTCATATGTAGTCCCATTAGGAGGACCATATTATGACGTTTCTCATACCCTCCCATGCACGCGATAATGAAGTTCTGGAGTTTTGGAGCTTGAATGCCCAGTGGCATCGTGCCGCAGCCGAGGCGCTGAAAGCCTATTTAGGTTAATTCAGGTGCTTTTGACTCTTTAAGACTAAAAGATAATCACCGAAGCCGGGTTAATTCCCGGCTTTTTATGACTATGAAAAACTTTTTCATTCAAATGGATAGAGGTGTCAGTAGGCTAATTGTAAGCATATGCTTACACAAAATGGCAAATTACCTACATCATTTGGACTACCCGAAGCTCGCAAAAGCCCTTATTATCCTACCCAGAACTAAAATGCTGCTTCGCACAAATTAATTTGTGTACAAAAAAGGCTATGAATAAGGCCTTTCACTTAACCTCTGAAAAGGGAGTGGACGCTATGCAACACTCAGTGAATCAAGGACAGACAAGGGATGCCGATATTATGGAAGTATGGGCACACCGCGCACGACAACAGCGCGCGGCCTTTGACGCGATCAAGGCCTACTTAGGCTAAAGGGATAAGTAGTTAACACTATTCATACGCCTCGTCTCCGCGAGGCGTTTTATTGTGTAGTTTTATTAGGGCGTTTTGCTGTAACGCTTACAGCCAGTTAGATTCTGGCGCATCGACGCTATCTATCTGGCCGAGGTAGGCGTCCTGCAGGATATACATACGCTTCACATCCCTATATTTGCCATTGATAAAGAACTCCTGCACTAGGTGCCCTTCCTCAATAAAACCGCTCTCCTCGTAAAGATGGATCGCTTTGACGTTTTCCACCGCCACAATGAGATACACCTTGTGCAGGTTTAAGATCGTGAACGAGTAGTGCAACGCTTGGTGAATCAACGAACGAGCAAACCCTTTGCCCTGATGATCGGGAGCAATGATGATTTGAAATTCAGCGCTGCGGTGGATGTAGTCGATCTCAATCAGCTCCACCAAACCAATCGCGTTACCATGGCTATTTTCCGCGACAAAGCGCCGTTCGGCATTGTCATGAATGTGCTTGTTATATAGCTCTTCCAACTCATCAAATGACTCGTAAGGTTCCTCAAACCAGTACGACATGATGCTCTGGTTATTATTGAGCTCGTGGACAAAGCGCAAATCATTGCGCTCCAGTGCCCTTAAAAATAGTGTGTGGCTCATTGTCCTCTACTCTGGTGGGTATCCCATAAGAATACCCGTTTCTCCTTGGCTCGCTGCTAAATTTTAAGGGCGCTGTGAACTCTGTTTTAAGTGCTTAGGTGTTTTGTGATGATTAGGTGGTTTTTGATGGTCAGGTGGTTGTAGCTATCCGCTTGAATGAAAATAGCTCTGCCAGCGGATGCTCTTCTCCTTCGATCAGCGCGCGCAGTAATTTTGCACCGATCATGCTGTAGCTAATGCCATTGCCACCATATGCCATGGCGAAGTGTACGCGGGGCCCATGGGCCTCATGGGGGCCAAAAAATGGCAATCCGTCTTTGGTTTCGGCAAACGTACCGCCCCACGAGAACGTTGGATTAATATCCAGCTTAGGCCACAACGCCTCTACTTTGCTCGCCAGCCCCTGGGCTTTCTCTTCGACCCGCGCGTCGCGACGCTGGGGGATATCTTCATCATCATCGTCGCCACCTACAAGCAAGCGGCCATCGCAGGTAGTTCGTAGATAGAGATAGGGCCGCGCAGACTCCCACACCATGGTATGGCGTAATTTACCCAGTGCTTTGGGTGAGAGGGGATCGGTGATTAGCGCGTAGCTACTGCGGTTGATCGCCACGCTTTCCGGCAACCAAGCTTGCGATTCATAGCCTGCCGCCATCACCACGTGCTGGCAGCGCAGGTTGGAGCCATTGGTCAGTGTCAGCGTGACTCCCTGATCATCCGGCGTCATCGTCTCCATTTGTGTTCGGTCATATACCTCACCACCACGCTCAACCACCCTGGCAAACAGCTGATAAGCCATACGGTAGGGGTCAATACTGGCGGCCAACTGGGTAAGAATAGCGCCCGGTGCTGCAAAACCGTAATCGGCTAAAATAGTGTCGCGCTCAAGCCAAGAGGCGTCGAAACCATGCTTTTGGCGCAGCGCTAGCTCTTCTTTGAGTGACGCAACATCCTCTTCATCACTGGCATAATAAAGGCTTTGTTGACGCGCAAAATCCACATCCCCCAACCCTGCCGCTAACGTTTCGAGCTCTCTAATCGCCTCAGCACAGGCACGGTAAGCGAGCACAGCATTCGCTTCTCCATAAAGCTTCGCGAGCTCCGTCATATGGGTATCAATTTCATATTGCAATAAAGCAGTGCTGGCGGCGGAACTGCCCCAGCCAATATCACGCCGTTCAAGCACCACGACATAATGACCATGGCGGCTTAACTCGTCCGCAATTAACGCCCCCGTAATACCACCACCGATGACGACAATATCGCATTGGTGATCGCGAGCAAGCGGGGGATACGCTTTAAGCAGGCCGTTTTTTACAGCCCAAAAGGGGTAGCCACTTTTTAGATCCATCGGGTTGCCTATGCTTGAGAGACTTGCAGTATGCTGTTAACCATAGATGGTTCTTATAAACTTGCTTAAAAAATTTAATCTAAGTTGTTGCCCTTACACAAAAAAGGAGATCTGCATGATTGATTTACGCAGTGATACGGTGACCCGCCCCACTCCCGCCATGCTGGAAGCCATGATGGCAGCGCCGGTAGGTGATGATGTGTGGGGCGATGACCCAACGGTGAATGCGTTTCAAGCCAACCTGGCCGAGCAGGCAGGCAAGGAAGCCGCGCTGCTATTTCCTAGCGGCACACAAAGCAACCTAGTGGCGCTAATGGCTCACTGTGAACGCGGTGATGAGTACATTGTTGGGCAGTCAGCCCACACTTATCGCTATGAAGGCGGTGGCGCGGCGGTATTGGGGAGCATCCAACCCCAACCCATTGAGAATGCGGACGATGGCTCGCTACCTCTGGAAAAACTAAGCGCCGCGATTAAAGCCGACGATTTTCACTTTGCCCGCAGTAAACTGTTGGCGTTGGAAAACACCATTGGCGGCAAGGTACTCCCGGCAGACTATGTGCTAAAAGCGACCGATCTTGCTCGCGAACGCGGGCTGGCAACACACTTAGACGGCGCACGTCTATTTAATGCCGCCATCGCTACCGATACATCGCTTAAACAGCTTTGTCTGCCCTTCGATAGCGTTTCCCTTTGTTTTTCAAAAGGCCTAGGGACACCGATGGGGTCGGCGTTGGTGGGTTCTCAAACGCTGATTGATAAGGCTCGCCGTTTACGCAAAATGGTAGGCGGTGGTATGCGACAAGTGGGCATTATCGCTGCGGCCTGTCAATACGCCCTGGATCACCACGTTACCGATCTCAGCGAAGATCACCGCCGTGCCGCTCGATTGGCGGAAGGGTTGGAGAAACTGCCAGGGGTAGAGATCACCTCGCAAGCCACCAATATGGTATTTGCACAAATTCCCGACGCCCATGTCCAGCCACTATCCGCCTGGCTAAAAGAGCATGGCATATTAATTGAGTTACTGTACGCCACCCGTTTTGTGGTCCATCACGATATCAATGATGCCGATATTGATAAAGTAGTAGCGGTGATGGAGGCCTATTTCAGCCGTCACTAAATGCTAACTAACTTGCTCACTAAGCGGTTTAGCTAAGAGAAGTTGCTCCCAGGGCAAGATGAACGGCGATGCCTGCCATCATTAACCCAATCAGACCATCGATGATGCGCCAAGCGATAGGCTTTGACAGCCAAGGCGAAAGTGCGGCGCCACCCCAGGCCAGCAGACTAAACCAGAGTATGGAGGCCGTAGATGCCCCTGCCACAAAAACACCGGCGCTCTCCTGCTGAGCGCCGATGGCGGGTATCAACAGCAGCGTATCCAGGTAGACCTGAGGGTTGAGCACGGTGACGGCAAGGGTTGCGAAAATCACTTTCGTTAAGCTAGGCGCTTTGCCCGCTTCGGCTCTCAACCCTTGCCGTCCACTGACGGCTCTAAATAACGCCTGCGCCGCCAACCAGCTTAAAAACACCACGCCCACCCAGCGCATTGCCTCCAGCGCACTGGGCATCGTCAGCAGAAAGGCGCTCACCCCAAACATACCCGCCGTGAGCAGGATAATATCCGCACTCATGCACAGCCCCGCCGACCACCAGTGATACTCGCGGCGAATAGCCAACCCTAAGATATAAGCGTTCTGCGCCCCAATCGCCATGATGATGCCGCCGCATACCAGCAGCCCGGTGAAGTAGCTTTCCCACATTGCCTAGCTCCCAGTGCCAGAATAAGTATCGTGTTAAACAAACGTGGCACTAAGATAACGAGCAAGCTGGATAACTAATAATCATCCTGCTAATGGGGCATCAGTTTTACTTATAAAGGGATGCTTTTAGCGAATTAAAGCCGCCGCAGCCCCCACATAAAGTAGGCACCGCCAATCAGTGAAGCGACCAAGCCTGCCGGTATCTCGTAAGGGAAGATAATCTGACGCCCTACCCAATCCGCCAGCACCATTAGCAGCATGCCGATCAATGCCGCTCCTAGCAGATTCTGCTTAGCTCTGGAGAAACCCACCAACCGCGCCATATGCGGCGCCAGTAGGCCAATAAACGAAAGCGGCCCCACGACCAGCGTGGCGCAGGCGGTTAACAGCGCGACAAGCAGCAGCAGCGCCAAGCGGGCGCGGTTGAGGGTTACCCCAAGCGCCTTGGCCGTCGGCGCGCCTAAGGGCAAGATATCCAGCCAGCGGGTAAAGGGCAGCGTCACCAGTGCCAGCACCGCAGCAATCCCCCCGACCACCACCGCATTGGTGATATCCACGTAGTAGGTAGAGCCTGCCAGCCAGGCAATGACCTGCTGGCCGCGGGGGTCGCCGCCCGCCAGTATTACGCTGCGCACCGCATCGAACAGCGCACTGATCGCCACCCCAGTAAGCAGCAAACGCTCGGGGAGAAAGCCACTCTTGCGGTTGATACCCACCAGTACCAGCAGTGTTGCAAACGCGCCTAGAGTGCCTACGCCAATCAGCATCATATTGGTGGGTGCGGGCAGTAAGAAAATGCCGAGAATTAGCGCAATAGCACAGCCACCGCTGATGCCCAACACTTCAGGGCTGGCCATGGGGTTGGCAGAAAGGCGCTGTAGAATCGTACCTGCAATCGCCAGCATCAAGCCGCTTGCCGCGGCTGCCATGACGCGAGGCAGGCGCCACTGCATTACGCCCCAGTTATTAGGTGCAAGCCAATACCAACCATCCACCCCCTGGCCAAATAGCAGGCCTAGCACTGTCGCGGCGAGTAGCGCGAGTAGTAAGCCAGCGGCTAACCGCGAGGGTGCAGGATGACGGTGCGTGAAGACACCCGTGCTTTTCGGTGGCCGATCTCCCTGTAGCTTTAAACGCGGAATTAGCCACATTAATAGTGGCGCACCTAAGGCACCGGTAATCGCCCCGGTGGGAATCAACGTTGCTGCCATACCAGAGAACTGCTGTAACAACAGATCCGTTGTTGCCAGCAGGACGGCTCCCAATAGCGTCGACCAGAGTAACCGTGGCCCTAACCGGCGCGCGCCAGCCATGCGCACAATATTGGGTGCCGCCAAACCGATAAAACCAATAATGCCCACCACGCTAACAATGCTGCCGGTAATAAACACCGCCAGCCCCATGCCCGCAAAGCGTAAATAGGCAAGCGATACACCGAGGCTCTTGGCACTGGCATCATCCAGCTCCAGCACCGCCAAGGGGCGCAGCAAAAACCACGCGGCCACGCAGCTAATCGCCAGCCGGGGCCAAAGTATCGCAACGCCGTCCCAACCATTTTGCGCCAGCGAACCCGCGCCCCAGATCAGCAGCCCCGAGAGCGCTTCGTGATTAAACAACAGCAGCGCCGTGGAGAGTGCCCCCAAGTACAGATTCACCACCAACCCGGCCAACACGACCACAATCGGCGCTAAACCGCGCCGCCACGAGAGCAGGAAAACTAACCCCACCGCCAGCGCCCCGCCCAATAAGGCGACCCATTCGCGCCCTGCAACGAGCAGCCCCGGCGCCAGCAAGGTGGCAGTCATCAGCGCCAGATTAGCGCCCGAGGCCACGCCAAGCGTGGTGGGCGAGGCCAATGGGTTGCGAAGCACCTGCTGCATGAGCACGCCTGCCAACCCTAAACCGCCCCCGGCCAGTAGCGCAATCGAAAGGCGCGGCCACCACGTGAAATAGAGCAATAGTTCATTAACGTTTTCGAATGAGGGCGCCACTAACGCCCGCAGCCCCAGCGTAAAACCACCTTGGCCCTGCAGGCTTACCCAAAAAAGAACAAACATCGGCAAACTAAGTAACAGGCAGGCTTTTGCAGGCGATAGGCCACGCATTTTCTGAGCTAACAGTACTGAACCTAACATGATGCGTTGGCCCGTATCGCCGCCGGATTCAGCACAGGAATGAAAACAGTAGTTGGCGCCCCAAGCACCTTCATTTCTTGCAACACCATTATGAGAGGCATGATCTGCGCCTTAGCAATTTCTGGACGGTAGTGGTTAAAAAACAGATAATTCTAAATGATAACTATTAGCGCTACAATTGATAACCTGATTGCGGGAGAAAGCCGCAAGATAAAAGAAGCCTTAAACGGAAATCTTTTTTCATATTTTTGTTAAAAATGAGAACCATTAGCACTAGAATGGAGCCATTGTTATTTACCCCGCTCCCAGGAGTCATTCATGTTCGAGGTCAAAGGCGCCACCTTTGAAATCAATGGCAAACCAATTCTGAATCCCATTGAGCACTCCTTTCATGAAGGCAAGGTTTACGGCTTGATTGGCCATAACGGCTCGGGGAAATCGACGCTGATCAAGCTAATGGCACAGCAGCAGTCGATAAGCCAGGGTGGGATCCACTTTGACCAGCGCCCGCTGAGTGACTGGGGAAATCGCGAATTCGCGCGCCAAGTGGCGTATTTGCCGCAGCATTTACCCAGCGCCGAAAACCTGACCGGGCGTGAACTGGTGGGGTTTGGTCGCTACCCTTGGCATGGGCTGCTAGGCCGCCACACGCAAAAGGATAAAGACGCCGTGGCGCGCGCCATTGCGCTAACCCACACTGAAGCCTTTGCCGACCGCCTGGTTGACACCCTTTCTGGCGGCGAGCGCCAGCGGGTGTGGCTGGCCATGCTGCTGGCTCAAGGCAGCCGTTTTCTGCTATTGGATGAGCCACTGGCGGCGTTGGATATCGCTCACCAAATGGAAGTGCTGGCATTAATTCGCAAGCTATGTGATGAGCTTAACCTAGGCGTGATTATCGTTCTGCACGACATTAATATGGCGTCGCGTTACTGCGATGAGCTGATGGCATTGCATAGTGGCCGCCTGCTAGCCCACGGCACACCGGGCGACATGATGTGCGATAGCACTCTAGAAGCGATTTACGGCCTGCCTATGCAGGTCATGAAACACCCTAATGGAGAGCACAATATCGCCGTAGCGCAATAACGCTATTCTCCGTGGGCGGCACTTTTAAAAGCACTCATTCTCAATCAAGCACTTCAACTGATACGCATTATCGATTAAGCTGAACATACTGTTATTTTCCCAGCGCCTAGTGTTGGAGTCTGGTTATGCCCCTTGCCCTGCGTCAGCCACAACTGTTCGAGCCTTCATTGGCCGCTTGCTACACCGGGCCGTTGGCGAACTTTATGCCGCCCCTTATTGGCAGCGCACCACCGCTGGAAGCGTTCAAAGCCGCCCGCTGGCGGGATGGTAACTGGCTCAAACAGGACCTAGAGCGCTTCTCTGCACAGTACCCAGGCGGTGACTCACGAGCAGTGGTATCCCTTTGGTCAAAGTGGCACTTCAGCGCCCTGACCGTGCCCACACTCACGGCCAATTTGCTGCTTAACCGAGACCTACCGGTGGGGCTGGATGACCTTCAAGTCATCTTCACCGAAAAAGGTGCTACATCGCGGCTATGGTTACCCAACGAAGGCGCGAGTTTAACCACCTACGACCCGTATGAGCGCTTTACAACGTTAATTGATCAGCACTGGGCGCCGTTGATTGAGCAGTTAGCGGCCATCTCCGGCGCTGCGCAGCGGGTGTTCTGGAGCAATGCCGGTGGTTACTTGGATTACTACGTGCGTGCGCTGGCCGAGCACCCACTGGTCAATGAAGCGGCGCTCGAAGCCGCTAAAGCGCTGTTAGAAGCGCGTACCCTGCCCAACGGCAAACGTAACCCGCTATTTCAGCCAGTGCAGCACTTTACGCCCAAGGGTAGCGAGGAAGTTAAGCGAGTGCGCAAGCTCTGCTGCCTGCGCTATTTACTGGACGAGTTTGATACCTGCGGCAACTGTCCACTGGAAGATTGCGACCTACAAGCACGCAAGCATGCCAAACAAGTCGCGAGACCATAGTCGTTACATATTAATTTGTGTTACCGCATCCTCGCTTGCTCGCACGCGTTCCTCGCCCTTCAGCTCGCTTAATTGCCCCTTTGACATCTCCAGCAAGCGGTCAGCGTGGACGAAGTAACTGTCGTCATGGCTGATGGCGAAAACGGTTTTGCCCATCGCTTTTAAGTGCGGTAACAGCTCGCGGTAGAACAGCCGCCGGAACTGCGGATCCTGGTCCGCCGCCCACTCATCCAGCAGTAAGATATCGCGCTTTTCTGCAATCGCCAGCAGTAGCGCCAAACGCTTGCGTTGCCCTTGGGAAAGCTGGGTATTGATGACGCGATCCCCTTCCCACTGTAGTTTATGCTGCATCTGCAGTCGCTCAAGCCAGGTATCAACGACGTGCGTGTCAGCGGGGAGCCCGGCAGGGCCCATGGTCTGATCAAATTGATGAAAATCGGTAAACACGCTAGCAAAACGGGCGCGAAATGCACCCCACTGGGCGGCACTGATCACTTGCCCATCGACTTTAATGAAACCGCTTTGTGGGCGGTATAACCCCGAAAGTAGTCTTGCCAGGGTCGACTTGCCGCTGCCGTTCCCACCAATCAGAAAGACCTGCTCTCCACGCGCCAGAGTGAGATTAATTGGCCCTACCTTAAAACCTTCGCCTTGCTCAGTGTGCGGATAGTGGTAAGTGACATCGACCAACTCAAGGCGCTGCCAATCGGCGAGAGTATCATCTACCGCAAAGCTTGGCTGGTACTCGGCTAGCTCCAGACTGCTCAATTTATCAAACGCAACCTGAGCACTAATCAGCGTTGGCCACGCACCCACCGCTTGAATCAGCGGCGTGCGAAGAAACAAAAGCGTTAAAGCAAAGGTGGAGGCCACCGTGGTATTCGCCCAACCCAACCCATTAGAGAGGAAAAACACCACACCGATGGCGCCTAGCATCATAATGTTAGACCAGTTGTTAGCACTTAAATGGTAAGTGTCAGCGCGGATAATATGGTGGCGATAATCGCGGGCATTGGCAGTATAGCGCTCATCAAAAAAGCGCCGGGCACGGTCGCGGTTCAGTGCCAACTCTTTGCGCCCTTCAATGGCCGCCTGGAAATCTTTATACAAGCGGTCTTCGCTTTCACGCACTAGGTGAAAATGGCGATATACCTTAGAGACCAACCACCAGCCTACGCCCATGGTGAACGCCATCCACAGCACGGTGATCACCACCATTTGCGGCGAAAGCCATGCCAAATAAGCCACCGAAGCCAGCGTTAGCACCACACCCTGAATCAATTCCGGCAAACGCACAAAACCGATGGTGATATTGCGCACATCGCTGGAAAGGCTAGCCAGCAATGTGGAATTACCTAATTGCTCTAAACGCTCAATATCGGTATCAAGAATGCGTTTTACCAAGCGTGAGCGCAGGTCGAACACAAAGTAATGCCCCAGCAAAGTGAGCGCCAACTGAGTGCCTAGGGTGACCGCAAGCAGTACCACCAAAAGGCCTAGAAATTGCGGTAATGCAGCCAGGCTGCCGACCTCTATTAACCGCTGATTGATAAACGCAATAACGCCCACCCCGAGGCCAGCGCTCAACAGGCTCAGACCCATCGCGCCTAAAAAAGGCCAGCGGTAATGACGAAATACTAAGCGCAGCAGCTCCATTATTGCCTTCCACCATTGCTGTATAAGCGGCGAATTGTGCCGCACTGATGGGTCAAGTCAATAAAGAACTGATTTTCATTTGCTTTGGGAGGCATTTGTTTCATCATCACTTTTTGATTAACGTCATTACTCTTCTGAACTTGGAACATCGCCATGCTCGATTACAAACTGCTTCATGCCTTGGCGACCGTAGTGGAGTGCGGCGGCTTTGAGCGCGCGGGGGATGAATTGGGGCTGTCACAATCTGCCGTGTCCCAACGTATAAAAGCACTGGAAATTCGCCTTGGCCAGCCAGTGCTGGTTCGGCACCCGCATTTAGCTCCAACCCCTGCTGGCCAGCGGCTGTTAACCCATTATCAGCAGGTACGGCTATTAGAACGTGACCTGCGTGGCTCACTACCCACCTTAGATGATCAGGCGCCGCGCCTGCGTATTGCGATTAATGCGGACAGTCTGGTCACCTGGTGGGCCGAGGCTGTTGCCACTATTTGTCAGCAAGAAGGCGTGTTACTGGACCTTGTGATTGAAGATCAAGATGTCGGACTCAAGCGGTTGCGCGATGGAGATGTAGCGGCGTGCCTATGCGCCACACCGCAACCGATTGCCGGGGCGCGCTGCGTAGCGTTAGGGGAAATGCGCTACCATCCCCTGGCAACCCCTGAATACGTTGAGCGCTATTTTTCAGATGGTCCGACGACAGAGAACTTTCAGCGTGCACCAGCCATCGTTTTCGGCCCCCACGACCAGTTACAGCATCGGTTTATGGCGCTGTTTGGTTTCCACAGCCACTTTCCTTATCACCTCTGCCCCTCTTCAGAAGGTTTTGTTCGCTTAGCCTCGGCGGGGATGGGTTACGGCATGATGCCGCAGCTGCAGACAAAGGAACTCATGCAAAGCGGCCAACTGGTCAGCGTGGCGCCAGGTCACTCTTTATCGGTGCCGCTCTACTGGCATTTTTGGCGCCATAGCGGAGAGTTGATTCAACGGCTTACCCAGCACTTGAGTCATATCATTTATTAAGTATGAAAGTTTTAAACAGTGACTTTTTTCAAACCTGCCTACACTAAAAATGCTTCTCGCGCGACACAGAAAAATTTGGTAATGATGTTTTTTCTCTACCGCGTTAGTGCAAGATGGTGAGTAAACCGCAAACTCACCTGAGCTCTAGAACGGTGGGCGGCCCCGGCAAGGGTAAGGGAACCCAGGGGACATGGACGGGTTAAAAACTAAAAAAAGCGATGTGATATGCATGTTCGACGTTTAACGGCGAGTGTTTACACCGGCCTATTGCTGCTGTTGGCTGGATGTTGGGTACCTTGGGCACATGCAAATACTCTCTTATCAGTAGCGCCAAACCAGGCGAGCTACTCGCTTGCCCCTTACAGTGAATTTTGGCATGCAACTGATAAATCAATCACGCTTAATAACTTACTCTCTCACCCGCCTGATTTTAAGCACTCCCATCACGAAGAGGATTTAAACTTCGGCTATACCCGTCATGATGTGTGGCTTAGAACACAAGTGCGTAATGACTCGCCAGAAACCCAGCGCTGGATGGTGCAGTTTGAGTACCCATTCTTGGATTACGTCACACTTTACACCCTGCGCCAGCAGGGCATTGAGGCACAGCGCAGCGGTAGTGCAGTCCCGGTTGAACAGCGTGCGCTAGCCCATCGTCAGGCGGTTTTTTCACTAGAGCTTGCTGCCCATGAACGCGTAACGCTGTATACCCATGTGGCTGCCTCAGGCAGCAAAATGCTCAACTACAAGCTAATAACGCCCGAGGCGTTTTATACCCAAAACGATCGCCATAATTTTTGGCTGGCTACCTACTTCGGTATGCTGCTGGCAATGGGTTTATATAACTTACTGCTATTTTTTGGCTTAAAGGAACGGGTTTTTCTTCATTATTCGCTCTTTGTCGGCGGCTTTGCTCTCGCTATTCTGACCTTTAACGGCATCGGTACACTGATGTTTTGGAGCTTTCTGGGTGATAACACGGCTCGTCTCGTGGCACTCGGTTTTACCTTCGCTTCCACCATGGCCACACTGTTTGCGCAAAGTTTTCTTAACACGAAGACCTATTGCCCCCGCTGGCACAACGTATTGAGCACCTTTCGCAGTTACTGCTGGTTGACAGTGATTGCCACCCTGTTATTGCCCACTCCCTCGGCGCTTCACCTCATGGATGTGACGGGCTTTATGGCCGCTTTACTGCTTCTGCTATGCGGCAGCTACTGTAGTTTGCAACGCGTACCCAGTGCTCGGCTGTTTGTATTTGCTTGGTCACTATTTTTACTAGGTACTGGTGTCTTTGCGCTGCGTAACCTGAGCCTACTACCAGCCAACTTTATTACTCTGCACGGTATTCAAATTGGCTCAGCACTGGAAATGTTATTGCTCTCGTTTGCCTTAGCATCGCGCTTCAATAAACTTAAACGGCAAAAAGAGAGAACTCAAAGCGCGATGTTGGCAGCACTCAAGAAACAGGAAACCCTATTGGAACGAAAAGTCGCTGCCCGCACCAAAGCATTGGAGCATTTGGCCAATCATGATGTACTCACTAGCCTGCTGAATCGCCATGGACTGATGCGTTCTGCCGAAGGTGCGCTACAGCGTAATCGTCAGCATGGTCATCGTTTGGCGCTATTAATGCTCGACCTGGATCGCTTTAAGCCTATTAATGATAATTATGGCCATGAAGCAGGCGACTTTGTTTTACAGCAAATAGCCAAACGCATCGTCCACTTAGCGCGCACCAATGATCACTGTGCCCGGTATGGAGGCGATGAGTTCATTATTATCATGGAGAATATAGGCACCGGCGATACGTTAGCGCCTATTCTGGCGCGTATTGACCAAGCCATCTGTTCGCCGATCAACCTTCCCGGCGGTGAGCAAGTCAGTGTTAGCGTCAGTATTGGGGTAAGCACCTGTCACGGCGCAGAGGATGCCACGCTTGAAAGCTTGCTGAGTGAAGCTGATAGCAATATGTATGCAGTTAAATCAAGCCAAGCCGCCGCTTACTATCGCTACGGCTCGGCGAGTTCTTAATTCTAGTCAAACAGGCTCATGCGCTTCATAACGTTGTCACGCTTGATTTTCCAATGGAATATTGCGCCAGCAACGTGTAATACCACTAAGCCTAAAATGATCCAGCCTAACCGCCCATGCCACATGAAAAGTTGTTCAGAGAGCTGCTCACGCTCAGCAAGTAAACCGGGCAAATGCCAGTGGAAAAACTCTACTGGAAAGCCGCCGCTAGCAGTGGCGGCCCAGCCCAGTAACGGCATAATAATGAGCGCTAAATAGAGCAAGTGGTGCACACTGGAGCTAACAATCCGCTCGAACGCATTTAAAGGTGGTTCATGATCTGGGACCACAAACGCCAGCCGAGTAATAATGCGCAGCGTCATCAGCAATAATATCAATACGCCGAGCGTTTTGTGGCTGGTATAAAGCAAGTTCGTGAGCGTATTGCCTACCAACGCAACGGTGCGCTCAAACCCCAGAAAGCCTAGCGTCAAACCGCTAGCCAACGAGAGTAACACGGCACCCGCCACTAGCCAGTGCAGCACCCGGTGCGGGTAGATATAACGATCCAGTTCGTGCATGTAGTGCTCCTAACAGCAAATTTATTTGCTTTTTAGTCTAGTCAGTAACGTTCCCTTTCGCTGATTAAAGCACTTCGCTGCCCTCAACGTTAAGTGTTACTTTTACCCAATGCTTTTCCTCTACTGCCTGCTGGGAACGGTTGAATCGCTACGATCGGTGTTTATATAGCCTAGTCAGGCACGGCTAATTGCTCACGTATTAACTCACCCAAGCGCCGCGCTGGCTCTGAGGGCCGGTGGGGTGCGCGGTGAAGCGCCAGCTCGATCATTGGCAGCGCAGGCAGGCCACTGCTCTCATCCAGTGGCCTTAGCGCCGGCGTCAGCATGCTGCGCGTCACCACCACTATCGCGAGCCCCGCGGTCACAATCGGCGCCAGACCGGCCATGGATTGGCTGGTATAGGCAACACGCCAACTGCGCCCTGCCGACTGCAGCGCCTGCTCGGCGACTTCACGAAACACGTCAGCCCCCGGCGAATAAAGCGCTAATGGCAATGGATCGCTTAGCAGCGGCTGCTGGTGCATTCCGACGGCCCACAGCAAAGGCTCTCGACGGATTACATCGCCCCCTGGCGAGTTGCGTTGGCGTGTCACCAGTGCCAGATCAAGCTCTTTGGCTTTTACCTGCTCTACGAGATGGGCGCTGGTACCGCAGATCACCTTGAGCCCCACCGCCGGGTAGAGCTGATTAAAGTAAGCAAACACCGAGGGCAGCAGCGAGGCGTAATCTTCCGGTATGCCTAACGTGAGGTCACCGGTAACTTGGCGCGCCTGCATATCACTCCATGCTTCATCATTAAGCGCCAGCAGCCGCCGGGCATGGTTAAGTAGGCGCTCGCCTTCTGAAGTAAAGCGTATTCGCCGTCCTTCCCGCTCGTGCAGTATTAGCGATAACTGCGCCTCCAGCCTCTGCAGCTGCATACTTACCGTAGACTGCGTGTAAGCCAAACGTTTGGCGGCGGCGGTCACACTACCAGTATCCGAAATTGCCACCAGAGTACGAAGCAGGGTTAGGTCTAGGGTGGGCGCGCGCATATATCACCATTCTTGATCAAAACGATCATAAAAGATCGATATTGTGATGCTTTGATGATGAGTATGCTGCTCAGCACATGCTCAAATCAAGGAGACCTCCGATGCATCGCGTTCACTCCCCCGCCCTTTTTCCACGTTGGTACAGTGTTGGTGCGGCACTGGTGGCCGTGATGCTTTGGAGCGCCGCGCCGCTGCTGTCAGAGTTTGCCAAGTCGACACCGCCTTTACAGCTAACCGCCGTAACACTGCTTGCGGGGGCGATGGCAACGCTGCCGCTGAGCCGCCGGGTTAATGTTGCTGCCAGCGGCGCGGTTTGGCAGTTAAGTGTCTGGGTGGGCATTCCGTTACTTATTTTTGGCGCGGTGAGTACTTACTTTATAGGTATGCGGCTAGCGCCCGCCGCTGAAGCGGCGCTGATTACTTATACCTGGCCCGTGCTCTTTGTGCTGCTTAGTCAGTGGAGCCGCTTTGGCCGTCTGCGCATCGCAGGCGTTGTCGGTGCGCTGATTGCGTTTTCAGGCGCAGCGTTACTGCTGGTTCCTCAAGCCATCAGCGGCGGATTAGGGGGCGCTACCACTGGCTACGCATTAGCACTGCTGGCTGCCTGCTGTTGGGCGTTTTATTCATGGCTCAGCCAGGCAGCCCCAGTGGCGTTGACACCGCTACTGCCACGACTGCTGCTGATCGCTTGTGCTATTGCCGTGGCCGCTAGCCTGCTACTTGAAGGACAACTCCCTTTACCCAGCGGGGAAGCGTTGCTAGCAGGCATTGCACTGGGGTTAGGCCCTTACGGCGTGGCCATGGTGGCTTGGGACAAAGCACTGCGCTGGGGGCACGCCAGCCTAGTGGGCAGCTTAGCGTATGGCGTGCCGATTCTAGCCGCACTGCTACTGGTTCTGGCAGGCATGAGTGTGCTCGACTGGCGATTACCCACTGCGGCAGTGCTGGTGGTGGTGGGCTGCCTTAAAGCTGGCCGCTAGGCTTACTTAAACAGATTCACCTCGGCTACTTTAATCGCTGGCTCGCTAGATAGAATGTCGTCGAGTAATTCAGGTAGCCATCTGGGTTTGAAAAGCGCGGGGGCGGCCTCGCGCATCTCTTCCCGCGTCCACCAATGCCTAGCCTGAACAGTAGAAGGCTCTTCATCGCTCCACTGTGTAGTGGTAACTTCAGCCATTGGCGGGCAGCGCACCAGAAAGTAGCGCTCAAGCCAGCGGGCTGGCGGAGAGCCTGCCACGGCGTCTATGTCATCTCGTTCGCGCAATAGCGGGCCGAGTGGGCAGGTCAACCCCGTTTTTTCCTTCAGCTCGCGCATTGCCGTGCTGGGGTAATCCTCTCCCTCAAGCAATTCGCCGCCTACAGTGGTCCAAAAAGGCGCTTGATGCTCATCATGATGGCGAAAAAGCAGTAGCTGACCTTGCGGGTCAACCACCATTAAATGTGCTGAACGGCGTGTTTTGATTTGTTGGTTCATAAGCGATCCATGCCTATTATTGAATGACAGTAAACAGTGCTAAAGCAGACACAATGCGTGCTTTTGGCAATGCCTTTTCAGCCTAGCTGGTTTAAATAAATTTACCGGGATAAGTGAGGTAGTAATTAAAGTTGAGGAGGAATTTCCGTCGGTTCCATTTCAATATTTAATTCGAACAAACCACTACCGGTAGCGCTAAAACCGCTTGCGCTTACCGTATAAGTACCAGGCAGCAATTGCTCTTGAAGACGGGAATCGGTGCCCCCTGCGCCGTCGTCGTCGCTGGCTGCAACGCCTTGTCCACTAATTTCAATCAACGTATCGAAATCAGCGGAGCGCATTTCTATGGTAACCAACGAGCTCTCTGCCAGCTCCAACTGATAGATCAGTGGTTCACCGCTGTACCAACCACTTAGCGATCCTTCGGCAGTGAGTGACCCATCGTTGCGCAGCTCGCCATCGCCCGGTAGTTCGTGAGGCGCCACTAAAAGGGTATAAACCCCATTGCCATCGTCATAAGCACTGCGCGCGGTCAGCGTGTATTCACCGGCCTCAAAGAAATCGGCAATGCGGGCGTCTAAATCACCGGCACTGTCATCATCTTCACGGGTATAGCCGTTGGGTCCTTCTATGGCTAAGTAGGGGTCAAAATCATCAGAGCGCATTTCAAGCTGGTAAAGGCCCGCCTCTTCTATGTTCAGCGCTATTTCATCGGCATCGCCCTGCAACCAGCTGTCAAATGATTCGCCTATTATTACCGTGTCGGCATCGGTGAGCTCTACGCTGCGGCTATCAATGGTAAATGGGCCATAGCTATAGGCATCGGCCCCGCTTACCACCACGACATAGTCACCGCTTTCTTCGATACGGTGGCGAACAACAGGCGCATTATCGAGTAGCTGAAGCTGATCATCGTAAAGGGCCACAACGCCTTCCAAGGCACCATCAAGAGAGATTTCAACAATTTCATCTTCTTCTAGGGAGATTGCATAGCGCACAAAGCGGCTGCCATCGTTCCCGTTAAGCTCGCTAGCCAAGGTTATTTCCCCGCGTAAAGGCTCTGCAAGAACGAGCCTCTTGGTGGGCTTATCCTCAGCAGTTTGCAGCTGCAAGGGAATAACCTGAGCAGCCAGAAAACCGACGGCAGCGCCGCCCAACGCCACCAATACAAATGCTAGCGAAGCCGATTTAGCCATGAACGATCCCTTGTTAAGTTGTAATGACAATCATTAATAAATTAAGCAAACGTGATTATAAGATGCTTAACGAAATCAAGTGAGCGTTTGATAAAAAATACTGCATTGCACAAATCTGATTTTTTACTAACTTAACCCCTGGGTTGATAAGTCACTGAAACTCAAGGGCACGAACATTGCGATTAAAAAATCTTGAAATTGAACCTAATTGCGTCGATCTTCTCAAAGCTTGCTGACCCGCAACGACAAGGGTACTATCGCAAGGCCTACTCGGCACCTCATCAAAGAATGCGGGATCCGTAATACGCAAAACTGAGGTACTCCTATGGGAGCCCAAAAACGACTGATCCGAACGATTTGTTTGGCAGCGGTAGTAGTTGGTAGCGCTGCTAATAGTGCTTTCGCACACGAAACAGATACACAGGAAGGCGTCGCCTCCTTTTACAGTGACCGCTTTCAAGGAGCCACCACAGCGAGTGGAGAGCCCTTTGACCAGCAGGCACTGACAGCCGCCCACCCTAGTTTGCCGTTTGGCACGAAGGTGTTGGTGACGCGCCCGGACACGGGGCAAGAGGTAGAAGTATTGATCAATGACCGCGGCCCCTTCGTTAAAGGGCGCATTATTGATTTATCCAAACGCGCGGCAGTGAAGCTTGGCATGCTACGCCGCGGTACAGCACCGGTTATGGTAACGCTGTTGGATTAACGGATAACACATTCTTGGTTGGTGTGTGATACCCCTTAGCCTAATTAATGCGACAGTAAACCAGTCAAAATAGTGCCACTCTATACATACAGGGCGACCAGCAATGGTCGCCCTGTTTCTTTTGAGGTGCTTTATCGCCTACCGCTTTCTCATGCATGGCGAACTTGCAAGCAAGCTAATGGTCTCTATGCTGCAAGGAGTTCAATGCGCGTAGCTGAAACAGATAGCTCAAAGCGCCCTTTATTCGCAGGAGGCATTTATGCAGTCACGGTTTTATACGCTTAATGATTACCCCCAGGGCCTACCCGATCGCTCTCTGTTTAAACTGGAGACACAGACGCTGCCTGAGCTAGCCGACGGCGAGGTGCGAATTCGTAATCGCTGGCTCTCTGTGGACCCTTATATGCGGGGCCGCATGAATGGCGTTCGCACTTACGTAGACCCCTTTGAACTCGGCAAACCTATGGAAGGCGGCGCCGTTGGTGAAGTGATCGAATCCAAAGATCCAAGCCTAAAAGTAGGTGACAAAGTCAGCCACATGGGCGGCTGGCGTGATATTGCCCAACTGCCTGCCCAAGGGGTGACGCCATTACCCGAACTTGATGTTCCTGAACAGGCTTACCTGGGTGTGTTAGGCATGCCGGGCATGACCGCCTGGACCGGTCTTAATTTGATTGCAGAGTGCAAACCGGGCGATAACGTTCTGGTCAGTGCGGCCAGCGGTGCGGTTGGTTCGTTGGCGGTTCAGTTAGCCAAAGCAAAAGGATGTCATGTTGTGGGCATTGCGGGTGCTGCTCATAAGCTCGCTTGGCTTGAATCACTGGGTGTCGAACCGGTCAGCTATCGCGATCGCAATGCGCATGAACTAAGCGACGCCATTAAGCTCGCAAGCCCCAACGGTATTGATGTGTATTATGAAAATGTGGGTGGCATTTGCCTGGAAGCTGCCCTCAGCCAGTTAAATGAAGGCGCCAGAATCGCAGTGTGCGGTATGATCGACGACTACAACGCCGCAGAGCCCACCCCAGGCCCCAGCAACCTTTCGCAACTGGTCATCCGTAAAGCCAAAATGCAGGGCTTTATCGTGGCGGATCACTGGTCGAGCTACCCCTACTTCCTAAACGAAGTGGCCCCGCAAGTCGCCGCTGGCAAACTGGCTTATAAAGAAACCGTGAAAGAGGGTTTAGAGAGCACGCCAGATGCTTTCTTGGCGCTATTTGAGGGCGGCAATACCGGTAAGATGCTGGTCAAACTAGACAGCTAATCGTTGCGTTAGATTAAACTTACTGGTGCTACCTACCCCACATCCCGAAAGCCGCGCTACGTTGATAGTGCGGCTTTTTTATTGATGACTGTTCGTGCTTGCCCACCAGAAATCATTAGACCAAAAGCGAATTGATTATTAAAATCGATTAGCTATTGAGATGTGTTTTAACCCATCGGCTTTGCTGATGGGTTAGGGCACATTGCGGAATCGCCGCTTAGCAGCCACTGCTAAGTGGCATTAACTCGTTGTTAAATAGGGGTTACCTCATGGATGAACACTCACGTACGCACAGCAGGTGGCCGCTATTACTGCTTGGCCTTTTGTTAGTTGCGGCGGGACTTGCCTTGGCCATTGGCGGCGGCAAGCTGCTTAGCGTAGGCGGCAGTGCTTATTACTTAATTGCCGGCATCGGCATTATCGCCAGCGGTGTTTTACTCGCCATGCGCCGGGGCGCGGCGCTCTGGCTGTATGCGTTCATCTTGTTTGCGACGCTGGTGTGGGCATTATGGGAAGTCGGCTTAGACTGGTGGCAGTTGGTGCCACGCGTTGCGATCCTCTGTCTAATCGGGATCATTCTACTGCTTCCCTGGTGGCGTAAACCACTACAGTCACGGGGCGGCAGCTTGGCCTTGGTAGGTAGCATTGTTGCCGCCATCTTGGTAGCTATTGCGAGTCAGCTGAACGACCCAGGCAGCATCGAAGGGACGATTTCCAACGCCAGCGAAGAGGCCAACGCCGTTAACCCCGCGCAAGTAGCGGGAGACGACTGGCCTGCCTATGGCGGCACCAATGCGGGCACTCACTACTCCTCACTTGAACAGATTACGCCTGACAACATCGGCGAACTGGAAGAGGTATGGCGCATTCAATCCGGTGATGCGGCAGGCCCTAACGCGCCGCCTGAAATCACCAATCAGAACACCCCGCTTAAAGTAAACGACAGCCTGTATATTTGCACCTCGCACAGCCGCGCAATGGCGCTCTCCCCGGAAACCGGGGACACATTATGGGAGTTTGACCCCGAGGTGAGCACGATGGGTGCCGAGGATTTCTCGCTCTGGGCCCATATGACCTGCCGCGGCCTCGCCTACTACGATGCGGCTAACTACTCTGCGGCGCCAGATGCTAACGAATCAGCGGATAACAGCGCGTCCACAGACAGCGCTGCTAGCAACAACGATGCACCGAACAGCGACACAGCACTCTCTTTCGACATCTTCGATAACAGTGATATTTTCAGCGTCGATCTCTCTTTCTTGTCACTGCTGTTTGGTGTTGAAGAAGATAGCACTACGCAGCCCATGCTTAGCGAAACGGACGTCATGTGCCCACGCAGGCTTTACCTGCCAACCGCCGATGCGCGTTTAATTGCACTGAATGCCGACACCGGTGAGCGATGCGCCAACTTTGGCGACAATGGTGAAGTCGACTTGACCAACAATATTGGCGACTTCGACCCTGGCGGTTACTACTCCACATCGCCTGCGACGGTAACTGAAAATCTGGTCATTCTAGGCGGGCATGTTACCGACAACAGCTCCACCGATGCGCCTTCTGGCGTCATTCGCGCCTTCGACGTGCATACCGGCGAGTTAGTGTGGAATTGGGATAGCGGTAACCCCGATAACACCGAACCATTAGCGGAAGGCGAAACCTACACACGTAACTCGCCTAACGTATGGGCGCCGATCAGCGTAGATGAAGAACTCGGCATGGTTTACCTGCCCATGGGTAACGCCACACCAGATCAGTATGGCGCCGACCGCACTGAGAACGATGAAACCTATAGCGCAGGCTTAGTGGCACTCAACCTGGAAGATGGTCAGGTTGAATGGGTTTACCAGTTCGTTCATCACGACCTGTGGGATATGGACACACCCGCGCAGCCGGTGCTGATTGATTTAGCCACTGATGAAGGCACCCAACCCGCGGTGATTCAGCCGACCAAGCAAGGCAGTCTTTACGTCTTGAACCGCGAAACCGGTGAGCCGATGGTGCCCATCGAAGAGATACCTGCTCCGCAAGGCGCCGTTGAAGGCGACTGGACGGCGGAAACACAGCCACGCTCGGCGCTTAACCTGCTGCCTCCCCCGCTCACCGAGCGCGATATGTGGGGCGCCTCACCGTTTGACCAAATGATGTGCCGTATTCAGTTCAACTCGTTGCGTTATGAAGGACAGTACACGCCGCCTTCGCTGGAAGGCAGCATTGTGTATCCGGGTAATGTTGGCGTGATGAATTGGGGTGGCGTTGCCGTTGATCCTGAACGCCAGGCGCTATTCACCGGCGCTAAATACTTGGCCTTTGTTTCCACGCTGGTACCTCGCGATGAGGTAGAAGAAGGACAAGGCTCGGCCAGCGAACAGGGGTTGCAGCCTAATGCAGGCGCTCCCTATGCCGTTGAGCTTGGGCCACTGCTTTCCGTTCTAGGGCTGCCCTGCCAAGCGCCTTCCTGGGGCGATGTGGCCGGTATCGATCTACAAAGCGCAGAAGTGGTATGGAAGCACCGTAATGGCACGACACGTGACAGCATGCCGTTCGATCTGCCGATTGGTTTGAATGTCGGCGTTCCGGCGCTCGGCGGACCGCTCACCACCGCGGGCGGTGTATCGTTCTTGAGCGGCACCCTAGATCAGTACCTGCGCGGCTACGACATCACCACTGGCGAGGAAGTGTATAAAGCACGCCTTCCGGCAGGTGGCCAAGCCACCCCCATGACCTACACCGGCGAAGATGGTCGCCAGTACGTAGTGGTCACGGCGGGTGGTCACGGCACCTTTGGTACCAAGATGGGTGACTATGTGATTGGCTACGCGCTGCCTGAGTAACCGATCGACCTAGTAGACTCACCAACGAGAACGGGCGACCCAAATGATGGGCCGCCCGTTTTTACTCATCGTTTTTTATTCATTTAGGGTTTAGAAACGTACTTCTAACCCGCCATAAACACTGCGCCCGGGAGCAGGCTCGTAAAAGCGGCCAAAGGTGCCGTTCAAGCGCACATTGGAATAATGCTCTTCATCCAATAGGTTGCGCACGCCCACATAGGCATTTAGCTGCGTATCGCTGCCCAACTGCCAGCCATCTCCCACCCGCAGATTGACCAGCCAGTAGCTATCGACCTCGGTTTCATTAGCATTGTCAGCCACCAAGTCACCCACGTATTGGGTTTCAAGGGTCGCAAAGCGCTCATCAATTCCTTCCCAGGTTAGCTGATTGACCCAGGTCTGTTCAGGTAAGCCGGGGATACGGTTGCCACCAAAGCTTTCCGTTGGTGTGGCAAATTGATCAAACTCATAGCGCGCCAGCGTCAGAGCACTATCCAACCGCCACTGGTCGGCTAACTGCCAGCCTAGCGCCAGCTCAATGCCGTCGCGGTCGGTGTCGCCTGCGTTTTGGTAGAAGGTGCGGCCGCCGTCATCATACGGCACGAGCTCGTCACGCACGCGCACCGAAAATAGCGCCAGATCGTAATCCATGGCCAGCGGTTCAACGTAGCCCCGCAGCCCCACTTCACGATTCCAGGCTTTTTGCGGCGACACCGACGGGTTAAAACCACCGCCTGCCGGATTGGCAAACTCGGAGAACGTCGGCGTTTCAAACGCCGTACCGGTATTGATATAGGCTTGATGCTGCGGACGATAACGGTAACTTAACCCCGCCGAACCGCTCCACTCATTGAAGGTCTGGTCACCGCTTTGATCGCCATCGTCCAAATAGCGATCATCTACTTCTAGCTCCACTCGGTCAAAGCGTGCGCCAAGCGAGAGCGTGACCTGCTCGGTTAAAGCCAAATCACCTTGAGCAAACACCCCAGCCGAGGTTGCCGTTTGGGTCTCTTCCGCCAGCTGCTCACCAACAACACCCTGCGGATTGACATCGTTTCTAAAGCGTTCGTCGTCTTGGCGAGCCACATCCACACCGGTGATATAGCTCAGCGGTAAGCTGCCCAGGCTGACCTCATGGTGATACTCGGCGCTCGCGCCCAGGTAATCACGCTGGTAGCCGATGCGACTGTCACCCACGTAAGGCAACTGCTGCTCAAAATCGCGCTGGGAAATAAAGCCTTTTAAGTAGAACTCGCCAGGGCCTGCGGACAAATCTTCGTACTGTAAGCCGAGGAGCTGTTGATCGACATTCTGCCCAGCGTCTAGGGCGAGCGAGTTAGGCGCGGCTTGATCACGCCCTGCGGCTACTTCTCTGGCGTTTAAAGCACCAGGATCTTCAGAACGGGGGTTATCGAGGAGATTGATAATCGCGGTTAACGCTCGGTCGCTGCCTAACTCGCGGCGGAGTTTGGCATTCAGCAGGTACTTTTCCGTGGAGCTCTGCTCTCGATAGCCATCGACATTAAGCGCTGAAAAGCTCACATGGTGCGACCAATCCCCTTGGGCGCCACCGGTTTGCACGACCGCCTTACGGTAGCCATCGCTCCCCACCTCGGTACGCACGCTTGAACCAGGGTTATCGCGCCCATCCGCTGTGGTGATATCAATCACCCCGCCCGCCGCATTGCCATAAAGCACCGAAGAAGGCCCACGGATGACTTCAATACGCTCAGCGCTGTCCAGGTCAATGGCATCTAACTGCGCCTGACCGTCTGGCAGCGTGTAGGGAATACCATCGACCATCACGGTAATCCCGCGTACGCCAAACGGCGCGCGAGCACCAAAACCGCGGATGGAAATGCGCTGGCCCTGGGCGAAGTTATCGCGGTTCTGCAGAAAAACACCCGGCACACGCACCAGTGACTCATCCAATCGCGCGCGCTGCTGACCTTGCGCAATGGCTTCGCGGTCAATGGTGGAAACCGCCGCGGGCGTATCATATAGCTCACGCGCCAAACGAGGCGCGGTCACCTCCACGGTGGCCAGGTTAGTGTTGTTCGTCGGGCCCTCTTGAGCCCAGCTTTGACTTGCTACAAAGCAGCTCAACACCCCTAAAGACGCGGTGGTGACTTTCAATGTTATGTTGGGCATGGGGTCCCTCCCAGATAGTGTTAGTGGAAATTGAAAGCGTAAATGAACGATTTTCTATTGGGTTAGTCTCAGCTTATTCACCAAGGCCTGGATAAAACTTCCGACAGTGCCTACACTTGTACAAGTTACACCCCTGAAAGCAAAGGAGGCTTCATGGCGTTTACAGCGACTGATCCGATTAAGATGATTTTTGCCGTTATACTTCCCCCACTCGGCGTATTTTTTGAGGTCGGCTTTAAAGGGCATTTCTGGCTGAACATTATCCTAACGCTATTTGGCTTCATTCCGGGCATCATTCATGCGTTTTATGTGATATTGAAGCACTAGCATTTAATGAAGCTGTTTGTTGGGTATGTGACGCCGCCTAAGCTAACGCTTAGGCGGCTTTTTTGTAGCATTAACTAAGGCGTCCGTGTCGACGCTGATGCAATGCACGCACGCTCTCATCAAGCTCTGGAATAGGGCCTTCTACCTTCAGCCCAGGTACCACCTTTTGAATAGGCAAAGTGGCAACAGGCGGCGGCCCAACCCCTAAATCCGCTAGCCAGTCACTTAGCTGCTCTGATGAGCTCGCATAAACAATACGCCCCAGCCCTACCCAGCCATGGGCAGCAGCACACATGGGGCAATGTTCGCCTGAAGTATAGACAGTCGCCGCTGCTCGCGCTTCTGGCGTCATATGCTGTGCTGCCCAGCGTGCCAGAGCAAACTCAGGGTGTTGCGTGGAATCACCACCGGCAATGCGGTTACGGTCTTCTGCCAACACATCACCTTCAGCACTTACTAGCACACTCCCAAAGGGCTCATCGCCCGCCTCAAGGGCCTCTTCAGCCAGCTCAATGGCACGTCTCAGATAGATGAGTTCTCGATCATTCATCGTGAGTTCTCCTTTAAATCAACGGCGCTGACTTACTATCCCTTTCTTACTATCCCTTTCTTACTACACCTTTGCCGTGGCGGACGTATCTTCCAGAGCTGTCTCTTTCAACTTTTCGCCTTCGCTTCGGGCAATAACGGAGGAACCCACTAAATCGCCTGTCACGTTAAGCGCCGTAGCCCCCATACCTACCAATGCATCAATGGCAGTGAGCAGCGCAACCGTCTCTATTGGCAGCCCCACTTGGGCAAACACGGTCGCGATCATAATGATCCCAGCGCCTGGCACGCCTGCGGTACCCACCGACACCAACGTGCCAATCAGCACTATCTGCACCATGCTAATGAAATCCAGCGGCGCGCCAATCACGTTGGAAGCAAAGACCGCCGAAATCGCGATACGAATCGCCGCACCATCCATATTCAAGGTAGCCCCTAGTGGCAGGCTAAAGCCATAGATGCTTTTGGAAATTCCCAGCCGATGCGCAGCATTAATAGTGAGTGGCAGTGTGCCTGAGCTGCTTTGGGTGGCAAACGCGGTTGCCATGGGCGTACGTGCCTCACGAAAGAAGGTAAGTAGCTTGACGCCAAACAGCTGCATGATGCCGCAATAAATCAGCAAATGAGTGGCGATTGCGATATACAGCACCACCACCATGTCGCCCAGCGATAGCAGCGTTTCCATCCCCTGCTGGCTTACCGTTTCGGCGACAATCGCAAACACGCCGATGGGCACGTAGTGCAAGACGCCCGACATCACTTTTAAGGTGACCTCATTGAGCGCTTCAATCACCTCATACAGACGCTCGCCTATCGCCTGCTGACGTTCAGACTGCCGCATTTTTAACAAGGCGATGCCAAACACCAGCGCTGTAAAAATAATACCCAGCATATTGAGCTCGGCGAATGCACCGATAATATTACTGGGCACGATATTAAGCAGGGCATCCACAACGCCAGGGTTATCCGGCACCGAGAAGCTGGCTTCCTCCTCCAGCCTCATTCCGCTACCCGGATTGAACAGGGAAGCGATAGTTAAACCCACGGTGATCGCTAATGCCGATGACGCTAAATAGTAACCAAATACCTTGCCGCCAATACGTCCTGCACTGCCCTCTCGTGACTGGTTCACCCCCACCATCAGCGTAAACAGTACAATCGGAACAATCAGAAAAGTAAGCAGCCGAAGGAGCAAATCGCCTAACGGCGCCAGCCAGGCCGCTACCGGCTCATCACCCACCAACCCGACCAAAACGCCCAGCACCAGTGCGATGGTGACGCGTAAAATCAACGACGCCTGTGAATAGGCTTTCCATATGCGAGTCATTTAAGTCCCTATAGGTTTGCATGTGTGAGCAGGTCTAATGTGAGAAGCATGTGCCCCACTTATACATCTCATTCTATTAGTGTGGCACAGCGATATCGACAAGATAGGAAGGCGACAATAAATCAAGGCGGTACGCACTTTCTCTGCAGGCAGCCGGAGAAACAGCTCACCACTATCGCAGGCCCGTTGGCTTTTATAGAGCACAGACGCCTCAAACATGCACAGCCTTGTGCATGTTTGTTAATTTAGCGATTACTTTATGGAAACTGTTGGCGTTAACGTACACTGCAAAGCCGAATCCCCTCATTCAAGCATTAAGGTATTGCTGGCACGAATGAAGTCCTCTGCAAATAACGTATCAAGTCAGATTATCTTTACAAGAAAAGGAGTTTTCGCATGCGTTTTTCTATTACCTGTTTAATGGTATCCACATTGGCGCTAATGACAGCGGGCTGCGCGCAGCATTCCGCCACGCCCAGCGAAAATAGCCTGGCTGAAATCCGTTATGAAGTAGGCCCTTGCTACGGTACCTGCCCTGTCTATAGCGTTGCGGTTGAGGCGGATGGTACAACCCGCTACGTAGGTGAACGTCACACGGCCGTTGAAGGTGAGCGCACTCAGGCAGGCAATGCGACTGTCTTTCGTTCGCTGCAAGAGCGGCTAGCTGCGATGCAACCCGACATGGGCACAACGCAGCAAACCCTTGATTGCGAACCCCGTGCCACCGACCTGCCACATTACACAGTGACGTGGGTTAACCAGGATGGCGAACAAGCAGTGCTTGAACACGATACGGGCTGTCACTCTGAAAACGGTCGCGAACGCACCGAGACCCTAAAAGGCCTCAATGCAGAACTTGGCATTGAAAACTGGGTACAACAGTAAGTGCAATAGTCAGTGCATAACCACTGATGGCAGCTAACAAGCGATATCTTTGCCAAGGAGCGTCAATGCATACGATCAATCCGAGCAAGCTACACCACAGCAAATGGACGGCTGCCCAGCCAAGCAATAAAGAGAAGCACTTTATGGTTACCCAGTTGCTGCGCGATGAAGAAGAGAACGTAGTAGAGGTCGTGATTGAGGCTGTGTACTCGCATCGCGAGCTCATTGTGCCGTGGCAAAGCTTAAAAGATGACAGCGTGTGGAAAGTAGGCTGGCAATAGAGGCTACTCAGTGAGCGCAACGGTAGATAATCAACAAAGGGTTTGACACGAGCTACATTTAATGACACTGTAGCGCCAGTTGGTTAGCAAGCAAGCATGGTTTCAGAAGTGTACGAAAAAGATTTAGAAATGTACGAGATAGACGAGTACAAAATCTTTCGGCAAGACTGTAATTGTATTCCTTGTTTTATCCGCTATTAATCTGGGTGATACCAGGAACTTTACAAATCGCATTGCGCGAAAGGATTTTTATTATGTCTACTGGCACAGTTAAGTGGTTCAACGATACTAAAGGCTTCGGTTTTATTGCTCCTTCTGACGGCGGCGATGACCTGTTTGCCCATTTCTCTGAAATTCAAGCAGATGGCTTCAAAACCCTGCAAGAAGGCGCTAACGTTTCTTTTGACGTTACCCAGGGTAAGAAAGGCCTTCAAGCTTCAAACATCAAGCAAATTTCCTAAGCCCTAGCGCTTAAGAGTTTGCTCGAACCTTCCGAGGTTCGAACAACAAGGCCCGCTTATGCGGGCCTTGTTGCGTTTGGGCACTGCTAACGTGACAAATACGCTAATGTGACAAGTACGACAGTGCACCAAAAATCTCTGCTTTAAGTAACGGCTAAACTCGAAGCCACTGTACTACTCGCACATCCACCGTAGTGACTAATGTCTCCAGCGCCGCTGCCCGCGCACGCCCTTCCGCACTGGCCCGATAAAGATGCGGTGTCATCGCCAATAAATCGGCGATCTCCTCAGCTCCCTTTAGCGCTATCGTGTAACGCACGTTCTCGCTGCTTTGGTAGGCAAAACTTTCCGGCACTCCCGCCTCATTTGAACGCTCTGGCTTTAATGTGGGGTAGATAATTTCCCGCAGCTCGCGCAGATGATTTGGCCCAGCCTCCACTTGGAGCAGCACTCCACCGGCTTTTAATACCCTGGAAAATTCGCTATACACAGGAAAGCCAAACATACACAAAACGCTATCCAGTGTTCCCGCCTCTACGGGTAAGTGCGCATTGCTACCCACCACCCAACGACTTGTCGGCGTCTGCTTATCATCCTGCTTCGCCGCGGCGAGCACTGCCCATTTAGAGATATCCAACCCCATCAGTGCAAGTGATTGCTGGGCTGGTACGGCGCGGGCCAGTTGACGCAGGTAATAGCCTTCCCCACAGCCGGCGTCTAAACAACTTAGCGGCGAGCTGCCTGACGTAGGCGGCTCCTCAATATGGCGCAGTACAGCGCTACTGATCGCCTCTGCAATGGGCTGATAGTGCCCCGCGTTTAAAAAGCGCTGCCGGGCTGCCACCATGGTTTTACTATCACCAGGGTCATGGGAGCGCTTCTGCTGCACAGGCAGAAGGTTCACGTACCCCTGCTTGGCAATATCAAAGCTGTGCCCAGCCGCACAACGCCATACATTGCCCGCAAGCTGTAGCGGTTCACCATCCAGCGGGCAAGCCAGTGCCTGAAAAGGGCTCATGCTCATAGGTGTTTCATCTTAAATTAAGAGATAGTGTATGAAAATGTGGTTAAGAAAGTACGTCATTGAGAGTGCGATAACGCAAAAATTCGGTAAAGGCTAACACACCATGTATCGATTACTGCGCATACCCGGCGCCTGGCCCTACCTGATCGCTATCTTTCTCAATGCCTTTGTGGATCTGGGGCACAAAATCGTGATCCAGAACACAATCTTCAAAAGTTACGATGGCGAAACTCAGGTAGTACTCACCGCGCTTGTGAATGGGCTGATTCTACTGCCATTCATCTTGCTGTTCAGCCCGGCTGGTCACGTAGCCGATAGCTACCCCAAAGTGCGTATTCTACGTGTCTCTGCTTGGATCGCAGTAGCGGTATCGCTGGGCATTACCGCTGCTTACTATCAGGGTTGGTTTTGGCTGGCATTTGCCATGACGCTACTTCTCGCCATCCAGTCGGCGTTCTACTCTCCGGCCAAATATGGCTTGGTAAAAGGCTTGTTCGGCAAACCTCGCCTAGCGGAAGCCAACGGACTCATTCAGGCCATCACCATTGCTGCCATCCTGGCAGGTACAGTGGTTTTTACGACGCTGTTTGAAACCTGGGTCTCGTCTGATAAGCAAACGCCAGCGCAGCTGTTACGCCAAACAGCCCCACTGGGTTGGCTATTAGTGCTCAATAGCGTTATCCAAGTCATCACGCTGTATCGCCTGCCATTGGATGAAACCACCCGCTCCGATACGCCGCTAACCTGGCAACGCTACCTCAAGGGTACGGCGCTTAAAGATAACCTGAGGATTATCGCCCGTCAGCCAGTCCTCAGGCTCTCCATTATCGGCCTTGCCACCTTTTGGTCAGTGGGCCAAGTGCTACTCGCGGCCTTCCCCGCCTATGCCAAAGATGCCCTCAACGTCGATAACACACTGGTGCTACAAGGCATTCTAGCCGCCAGCGGTATCGGCATTGCGCTGGGCTCACTGTTGGCCAGCAAGTTATCTCACAACCGCATTGAAACCGGTCTAATCCCCGTGGGCGCTATCGGCGTGGCCGTCGGCTTATGGTGCCTGCCGCTGTTAACTACGCCCGCTAGCCAGGCAGTGAATTTTGTTTTTATTGGCATCATGGGCGGTCTGTTTATCGTCCCCCTCAATGCGCTGATTCAGTTTCACGCAGCCGACAAAGAGTTAGGCACCGTACTGGCCGCCAACAACTGGTTCCAGAACATCGCCATGCTGAGCTTTTTGGTACTCACGGCGCTGTTCGCGCTGGCGGGAGTGGATAGCCACTATCTGCTGCTACTGATCGCTACCGTGGCGATGGTGGGCGGCGGTTATACGATCTTCAAACTGCCGCAAAGTCTGGTGCGCTTTCTGTTGAGCTTCCTGCTGACCCGACGCTATCGCGTCGATGTGCATGGCCTGGAGAACCTGCCCGCCCAGGGTGGCGTACTGCTACTGGGCAATCATATCAGTTGGGTGGACTGGGCCATGGTGCAGATCGCCAGCCCTCGCCCAGTGCGCTTTGTTATGCTGAAATCGGTTTACCAGCGCTGGTACCTCCGCTGGTTCTTCAAAGCCCTAGGCTGTATTCCCATCGAGCGTGGCAGTGGTGCCGAACAGGCGCTCGCCGATGTGGCCTCACAGCTCAATGCGGGAGAAGTGGTGTGTCTGTTTCCTGAAGGGGCCATCAGCCGCACTGGTCAACTGGGCGAATTCCGTCGTGGTTACGAGCGCGCCTGTGACATGGCAAATCCAGACGTCAAAATCGTACCGTTCTACCTGCGTGGCCTATGGGGCAGCCAGTTCTCCCGCTCCTCCGGCAAATTAAAAGAGATGCGTAACGCACCACTGCACCGTTCGGTGATCGTCGCGTTTGGCAAGCCGCTACCCAAAGATACCTCTGCCGATGTGCTTAAACGGCGTATTTTTGAACAGGCAACCCGCTCCTGGCAGCAAGCCATGGACGAACTGCCGACACTACCCAACGACTGGATTCAGACTGTCAAACGTCGGCCTAGCGACCTTGCCTTGGCGGATACCCTGGGCAGCCCGCTTAAGGCCAGCCAGGCGTTAAGCGCCAGTCTGTTACTGGCGAAACGTCTTCGCAAACTCAATCCCGGCCAAAACGTCGGCCTGCTGCTTCCTACCAGCAGCACCGGCGTCATTGCCAACATGGCCACACTGCTGGCCGGCAAAACGGTAGTAAACCTCAACTACACCGCCCCCCAGGAAGTGCTCGCGTCTGCGCTTTCCCAGGCCGAAATCGCAGTCGTCTTCACCTCACAACGGTTTGTGAAGAAACTGGAAAAAAGCGGGCTAAACATCAGCCAATTACTAACCGGAAAGCAGGTGATCTATCTGGAGCACCTGCAAAGCGACATTGGCACCACCGAGCGCTTGGGTACCTGGCTAGCCGTTCGCTTATTACCGACATGGCTGATACAGCATGGTTTCTGCCATAGTCACGATACTGATGCCACCGCCGCCATCGTATTCACAAGTGGCAGCGACGGCTCTCCCAAGGGCGTAATGTTGAGCCATCGCAATCTGATGGCCAATATCAAACAGACCTCTGACGTGCTCAATACCCAGAGCGACGATGTGGTTATGGGGTCGCTGCCCCTGTTTCACGTCTTTGGCTTCACGGTGACCCAGTTGCTGCCGTTAATCGAAGGATTGCCGCTGGTCTGCCATGCCAACCCCGCCGATGCTCCCGGCATTGCTGGCGCCGTTGCCAAGCACAAAGCCACCCTCTTGTTCAGCATGTCCAGCTTCCTATCGATGTTTGTCAGCAATTCAGCCGTGCATCCGATGATGCTGGAAAGCCTACGGGTGGTAGTTGCCGGAGCCGAAAAGCTCGACGAGGATGCGCGCATCCGTTTCGAGCTGAAGTTTCACAAACCCGTTTATGAAGGCTACGGCGCCACCGAAGTTGCCCCCGTGGCCTCCGTGAATCTACCCGACGCTCTGGGCGTTAATTACCAGCAGGTACAGCGCGGCAGCAAACCAGGTACCGTGGGTATGCCGCTGCCCGGTACCAGTTTCAAAATCGTCAAGCCAGATAGCTTTGAGGAACTTCCTACCGGGGAAGCAGGCATGGTGTTAATTAGCGGCCCCCAGATTATGCAGGGTTACCTCAACGAACCACAGCGCACTGCCCAGGCGATCCACGAAATGGATGGCCAACGCTGGTATATCACGGGGGACAAAGGGTTCATTGACGAAGACGGCTTTTTGACGCTGATTGACCGTTATGATCACCCAGCCAACGATGATGCTCAGCTATAAGGTTTAAAGGGGAGAAACTCTCCCCTCATAGGCAATAGTAAGGCAGCGTTTTGCGCTGCCTACTTGACTGCTGATGAATGCGCCTAAGGATTATCTACTTCAGGGCTATTTTCCTCAGAACTACTATTTTCAGAACTTTTTGTTTCAGAGCTATCCGTTCCCGACGAGCGTGTGCCCTGCTCGCCACGGGCGATATCGTTGTGGCTGATCACCACGATATCTCTTGGCCACCACTCGGGATGGTTATCACGGATATAGGCCAACAGTTTCTCTCGCACGTTCATCTCTGCCGTCCAGCCCGCTAGCGGGTCTGACGTCATAAGGTAACAGGTGACGGTTTGCGCCGTTCCTGTTTGAGCGGTCACGTAACACAGCAGCTTATGGTGTTCGATAACACTATTTTCCTCTTTGGCCACTTCGAGGAATTTATCTCTTAACAACCCTATATCGGCACTGAGGTGGAGTGTCAGCTCTAGCGTCCGATACATCTTGGTGCTCTTCACCGACAAATTATCGAAAGGCTTAGACGTAAAATAGGTGACAGGCACAATCAAACGCCGTTCGTCCCATGACCTTAAGCGAATGAAGGTGTAAAAAATGCCTTCTACATAACACCACTGGCCTTCAAAAATCACCAGATCGCCAATACGAATAGGCTTGGCAAACGACAGCTGAAACGACGACAGGATATTACCCAGCACCGTTTGACCCGCGACACCCACCAGTACCGCTAACACACTGGCAGAGGCCAGGATAGAAAGGCCGAGGGATTCAAAGAGCTGAATCTGCCCCAATATATAAATCGATACACCGGTCACGGTGATCAGAATAATAATACGGCGCAGCGCGTAGAGAGAGGTTAGCAGCCTGCGCTCGTCTCGCGGTTTCGTGTCATCAATTTCGCCCACTAATCGACGCGTCATCCGCAGCATAATGGTGTCCACTAAGCGCAGCGCTATCGTCCCTGCTCCCCAGGCTAAAATACTGATTAACAGCACTCGAAAGGTAGTCGTGGCGACCGCCGAAAATGACACCACATAATCCAGCAATCCCTGGGTAACTAATGACATCGCAATCAGCGCCGCAGGTATACCAATTTGACTAGCAAAAATGCTCGACACGCCGGAAGGCAACCATTTCGACATCAACCCGATCAGATGATGGACTCCCCACCCCACCATGCCGACGACCAGCAAAAAGAGCGGAATAGCGATCCATTCCCAAATCCGCAGAAGGCCAAACGACGCCTGGAAGCGCTCGGGGATGTAGCCTTCTAGCATTGACGGACCGTACTGCTCATACAGCACCGGAATATATGACACGCTAACGGGCATGATCAGCCAGACGGGCTCCTGCTCACCGACCCGATACCTACCCAGACGAATATCGTAAGTTTCTCCATTGGCCTGCATAGAGGAGACTTCGATATTGCGGCGCGCCTCACCGACACGCGGGTTTTGGCCCGAAGAGTCTTCAATAACAGCATCTTCCCGCCCCGGTAGGTCAGACACACTCAGCCATTCACCGCGTTGGAAAATCTCGGCCAATTGCCGGGCCAGTTCACGCCCCTTCTCTGGCTGCTCCGCTTCCGAGAACTCGGCGAGGTTGAGTATATGGGCAGCGGCTTCATACTCTTCCTGATCCGTCAGTGCCAGGAAACTTCTGATTGACTCACGGGGCGTCACCCGATTCGCTTCTTCGGGCGGCTCGCCGAGCCCTGGGTTCAAGGCATCGACGGTAAACCATCGGCTGTTCTCGCTCTCTCCTCCTTGAGTTTGCGCTGCGCATAGGCTGGAAAAGGTTAGTGCTACTACCAGCAAACACCATGCGAACCACGAGCTTTTTACTTTCATAAATACCTTAGTGAAGTAGGTGGGCCACGTTGCCGACCGCCGACAGGCTAATGACTAGCCAGCCCAACCTTCATCACAGGGCCATCCTTGTCAGCGGGAGGACGAATTACAGCCTACCTTTATGCATGGTGCAAGGCGCACCATGATGATTCAGCGATGAGTCATCGACACGCAATGAAAACTGATACTTACTTAGCCGCCTCACCCAGCTGATTAAGTTCCTCATCGTACAGTGCGTCGAGCAGCGGCTCACCCTTGGCATTTACCCGAAACTGACCATAACGCGCTGGCTCATAGCGTTCGCCGTGGCCCTCCTGAAAGAAGAACGCATCCGTGGTAAAGCGTACTTGACCATTGCGCAAACGGTAGCGAAGGCGCCGTTCGTCGTCGCGTAAGGAGGAACCATCATCCAGCCTCTGGAAGTGGGCAATACGCTGTTCATCCAAACGCACCACCACGTAACCGTTACGAGCTTGCAGCGAGTCTTCATCACGCTCACTCTGATGAAGCGCGCTGTGAATTTGATTACTCAGTGCAAAATTTAGCGCCATATAGTCGCCCTGCATCAATGAGCGTGGGTCGACAGGCGCCAGCTCCAGGTAAACAACTTCACCCTCGGCTAAATGACGCTCTTTCTGCCAAATTGCCCAGTTCACCACCACCAGCACGACGACGGTGGTTAACACTATGATCCAGCGACTTCTCTTGCGGTTATTCCTCATGGGCAGCTCCTTTTGCGCTTGGTTTAAGCGCTATCAGCCATCGCCGCAATAACCAGCGCAGTGCCAACAGCAGCCCACCCATGATCAATAGTATTAGCGCCTTGGTTAACAGCGTTGCATCCAGCCAGTAGTAGTAACTGCTAATTCCCATCAGCAGCGAGAATCCCCCAAGCCCCACCAACACACGGTGGCCAATCGCAACCCCTAACAGCAAAACCACCGCGCCCTGGCCTACTCCCGGCACATAGAGTTCAACCAAAAGTAGTGCCACAGGGCTTAGATAAAGAGACCAATGCACCTTGGATCGGGTAAATACATAGCCCTGCAACACATAGCCCAGTAACGCTAAAGAGAGCGCCACTAAGGCGGAATTAAACCAGCGGGCCAGCCCGGCAACCTCGGCGCCATGATTATCAAACCAGAGCGGCTGATCGCTATGCGTTAATCCCTGTATGACTAACAGGCCTATCAATAGGCCATAGCCCCACGCTTGCGCATCCCGAATACGCCCAGACCAACGAAACTCATTGAGCCATAGCATTGTTAATGCCAGCAGCACCACGCCACCCACGACAGCCGCTATAGCGCTCTCTGCCAAGGCCACATAGAGTGCCAAGCAGGCAGCAAAGGCTGAGAACGTGCGGTGCACCAAGCTTGGCATTATCAGCGCCAGCACGCTCTGCAAGACCAGCATTGACCACCCCAGCAGTGTCCAAGATGGATACACGGGTGTTTCCCACAGTTCGACCATCGCCCAAGCGATGAGCAGTTGCCCTGCCAAACTAATCGCCAGCGCCAAGTGCTCAACTACATCGTTGGAAGCCGAACGGAGTAGCGCAAAAGCAGCACCCACCATGGCAAGCCCGACCCCCATTGAGACAATGGGGTTTTCCATTACAAACACCGCCCCCATGGCGATAAAACCGAGCAGAAACAGCGCCGCCAGCCAGCCTGAAAACGCCTGTAGCAAGCGCACAAACCAAGGCGTCTCCAGCTGTGCAGTATAAGTAGGCTCATTGAGCGTAATACCTGCTCGTATCAGCCTGGTGGTTAAATCATTGGTATTATTGATCACTGGCCAATCTCCCGATGTAGCCGCTTCAGCCAGACCACCGCTCCAGCGCCCATAATTACCACCATAATCGCCAGCAGCAGTAAGCTACCCGGCTGCCAATCACCCTCCCAGAGCAACCGCCTGGCAAGCAGCAGCGTGGTCACCGTTAACGCCGAGACACAGCCGCCCGCGATCATAAACAGATCAGGCCGCCAATAGCGGTAAATGCCGTACAGCGCCATCAGCCAAAGAGGATAAATCGCCAGCACAGGAGACCATACGAGGCCTCCATCGACGATCAACATCATCATTAACAGCGTTATCGGCACCCCGCTGCCCACCGCCAGCAAGCGTACCGCCCACTGCCGTGGCCAGCCCCGGAAACGCGCCCCCCACTCCCAGGTTATTAATGCCAGGGTGTTTAGCCCAAAGAGCCCCCAAAGCGCAGCATCGCTACTGGTCAAAACGCCAAACGGCCCGCCCCAGGTACGAAAATAGAGCCCGACGGCCAGGTTAAGTAACCCCAGCCACAGTACCCAGAGCAGCTCATAGCGCGCCACCCAGACCCAGGGCAGCGTCAGCAGCGCCCAGCTAAAAAACAGCTGCCACGGGTCGGCCCCCGTCTGGTACACCTGCCCGAACAGCGCCAACAGCACGCCCACCAATAAAGTGGCCGAGGTTAGCGCCACACGCTGAACCATCGGGCTGGCCTTGGGCCAAACGGCGATACCCACCGCCAGCACCGTCGCTACCTGCACCACGCCAAAGCGTAGCCAGCGGCCCATCTCGGCCCAGTTATAAGCGACGAAAAACAGCACCGCGAAGGCCAGCGCCAGCCCGCCCAGCCACAGTAGCAGGCGATCAATAAACAGCGCCCAAGCGCGAGGCGAAGGGTGCAGGCCAGAAGCTTGCACTGCGCGCATCACCTGTTCAGGCGGTATCACGCCTTGCTCAATCAGTGATATCAGTTCACGGCGGGTAGATGCCATGGGGGTTCCTTGTTGAATCTAACTTTTTAAATATAGGAGTTGATACCGTTGCCATCGCACTGTCATTCATCCACCTGTGACACTTTTGTGAGATTTGCGCGATACACTCTTTAACACCGCGTGACGCTACGGTGATGGTGAGTACCTAGGATGTTATTAAGCCTGCCAACCCGGCAGACTTAACATCCAGGGGAAATCACCATGAACAAGTTCACTACCTTCGCTGCCACCTGTCTACTCAGCCTAATAGCAACGGCCAGCCATGCCGATGAGAAAATGTCCGACGAGGGCATGATGGAAGACAACATGCATGAGTCGATGGAAAATAGTGACATGCATTCGGGCGATATGGCCGACCCAATGGGTGACGCCATGAGCGATTCCATGGGCGATTCTAAGGACAATGATATGCAAGATGACAGCATGTCCGAGGGCGATATGGCAATGGAAGAGGACATGGAAAGCGAAGGCATGTAAGCCTTGGCCACACACACTTATCTTGGGCATTTAAATGCTAGGCGCCTATGACACGAAACGTACTGATTATCGAGGATAACCCGGGTATTGGTGAGCTCCTCCGTATTCACGTCGCCGAACTCGGCATGAGCCCCGTTCTTTATGAACGGGGTGATACCGGGCTTGCACGTTTTCGTGAAGGAGGAATCGACCTAGTGATTCTTGACCTGATGTTGCCTGGCATCGATGGGCTGTCAGTTTGCCGTGAAATCCGCGCTGGTTCGGGCTACGTTCCGGTGCTGATGCTCACGGCGAAAAGCACGGAACTGGATCGAGTTTTAGGCCTGGAAATCGGGGCAGATGATTACCTCACCAAGCCCTTTAGCGTGGCCGAACTCTCTGCCAGGGTGAAGGCCTTATTCCGACGCGTGGATGCCATGGCATCCACGCCCGTCGCGGAAACCTGCAGTGAAGCGTTAATCACCAATGGACTACGTATTGATCCCGTTCGGCGGCGAGTGTTTATACACGAGCAAGCCGTCGAACTCACCGCGCGGGAGTTTGATCTGCTCTGGCACTTTGCCAGCCATCCCGGGCGGGTATTTAGTCGTGTTCAACTACTCGACGCCGTGTGGGGCTACAGCCACGAAGGTTACGAGCACACCGTCAATACCCACATCAACCGGCTGCGGGGGAAGATCGAAACGGATCCCGCTCACCCGGCATTTATCCAGACGGTCTGGGGGGTGGGCTATCGCTTCCGTGAATAAACCATGCTGAAAACACCATGCTGAAAACACTCTACACTCGGCTAGCCCTCGGCCTATTTCTACTGCTGCTGGCCGTCGGCCTGCTTTACACCTTTATCAGCCTGTATTCACTGCGTGAATACAACGCTTCAGTCAGCCAGACACTCCATCAGGATCTGGCACAGAACTTAGTGTCTGACAGAAACCTAGTCCGCGACGGTGAGCTTGACCGTAGCGCCCTGGAAGAACTTTTCGCCCTTTACATGGCCATCAACCCCAGCATCGAAATCTACCTGCTGGATCTTGATGGCACTATCCTCTCCTATTCGGCAGACCCGGCGAAGATCAAACGCAATCAGGTCTCCCTGGCGCCCATCAGCAGGCTAATGGATGACATGAGCCTTTACCCGCTACTCGGCGACGACCCCCGCAGCCATGATCGGCAAAAAGTCTTTTCCGTTACTCCGGTGCCCTCCGCTAATAAGCCGGAAGGGTATCTTTATGTGGTGTTACGGGGTGAGGAATACGATACGGCGGAAACCATGGCCCGTGGCGGCAAAATACTCGCAATGAGCGCCTGGGCGTTGCTGGTTAGCCTGGTGGTAGCAATGGTCGCGGGACTGACTATTTTCCACCTACTGACCCGCCGATTGAGATCGTTGACGCGGCTGGTAGCAGAATTTGAAAACAGCAATATGAATCAGAACTCGCCCAGCGCTGGTTTTAACACGACAAGATGGCGCGACACGCGGCCCGTGGTACGCGACGAAATCGATTACCTAGGGGCATCCTTCGACGATATGGCCAACCGGATTGCCTATCAGATTGAACAGTTGAAGGAAAAGGACGCCCAGCGCCGCCGCTTGGTTGCCCAGGTATCCCATGACCTGAGAACGCCGCTGGCTTCCATGCAAGGCTATATCGAAAGCCTCAAATTAAGACGTGACCGCCTCAGCCCCCAGGAGCAGGATCGCTTTCTCGATATCGCCCTCAAAGAGGGTCGCAACTTAAGCCGCTTGGTGGATGAGCTCTTCGAGCTTGCTGCGCTTGAGGCGAGGGAAAAACAGCCGGTGCCGGAACCCTTCCCACTCGCAGAGCTGGTGCACGATGTGGTTCAGAAGCACGGTCAAGCCGCGCAGGAGAGTCAGTTAACGCTAAGCCTAAGCGGCGATCCGGCACTGCCCACTGTCTATGCCGACCTCGCCATGACCGAACGAGTGTTGGACAACCTGATCAGCAACGCTATTACCTACAGTCCGCCTGGCGGCCGTATTGATGTCGTGGTTGGTCAGACGGGCGGCAAACCGGAGGTTTACGTGCAAGACAGTGGCCCAGGCATTGCAGAACAGGATCTGCCGCATATTTTTGATCCCTTCTATCGAGGTGAGGCCTCGAGCAGCTCTGGCCATGCAGGGCTTGGGCTGGCAATTGCGCGCAGAATCATGACCCTTCAGGGGGGTGATATCCGTGTGGAAAACCGCGCCTCTGGGGGAGCGTCCTTCTGCATACGCTTGCCGGTATACACCTCCACTGAGCCAATGTTTAACAAAACGTAATAATTTGGAGAGTTAACTGTGATAAATCTTGTACAAACTGGTCACAGTAGTAACACACACCTTATCCATCGCTAGTGGAGACACCCATGCTAATAAAGATTGCCAAACCGAGTGACTTACACGAATCCGATGTCACGCCGGAATCTATTTACCTCTCCCGCCGACGCTTCATGGGGGGTATGGCGGGCTTAGGTGCGGGGTTGGCCCTTTCCGGCCACGCCCAAGCTAATGCCGATTATTCGGATGTTCCTAATGGCAATGCGCCAGCGTGGTTGAAGGAAAAAATCAGCGAGACTCAGTGGGAAGCGATTACGCCCAGCGACCCCAAAAAAGACAAGATCGCCCCCTTTGATGATGCCAGCGGCTACAACAACTTTTTCGAATTTGGCACCGACAAGGGCGACCCTGCCCGCCATGCGGGCAGTCTGAAGACGGAACCTTGGAGCGTGGTGGTCGATGGTGAGGTCAATAACGGCGGGCGTTTTGCCCTGGAGGACTTCGCCAAGTCCTCACAGTTTGAAGAGCGTATTTACCGCCTGCGTTGCGTGGAAGCATGGTCGATGGTGATTCCCTGGCTGGGTATTCCGCTGGCCGATATCATCAAACGCGCCGACCCGACCAGCAAAGCCAAATACGTACGCTTTGAAACCCTCGTCGATCCAGAGCAAATGCGCGGGCAGCGCTCCTCGTTTGCGATCATTGATTGGCCCTACGTGGAAGGCTTGCGCCTGGATGAAGCAATGCATCCGCTCACGCTATTGGCCATGGGTATGTATGGTCGCGAACTGCCCAACCAAAACGGCGCGCCTCTGCGCTTGGTAGTGCCCTGGAAGTATGGCTTCAAGAGCATTAAGTCGATTGTGCGAATCTCGCTAACGGAAGAACAGCCGGTGAATTCCTGGCAGAAGATCGCCGCCGACGAGTACGGTTTTTACGCCAATGTGAATCCCAACGTCGACCACCCCCGCTGGAGCCAAGCCACCGAGCGTCGTTTGCCCAACAGCCTCTTCAACCCCAACACCATCGATACCCTAATGTTTAATGGCTATGCCGACGAAGTCGCCGAGCTCTATGCGGGTATGAATTTGAAGGAAAATTACTAATGGCCAGCCCACGTATATGGTTAGCATGGCGCGTGGGCGTGTTTCTGGCCGCGCTAGCACCCCTGCTGTTCTGGAGCTGGCAGGTAGCGAATAACGCCGCCGGCCCAGAACCGGGGCGCTACCTGCTGCTGAACCTCGGCATCGGTGGGCTGTGGATGCTGCTGCTCACCCTTAGCCTTACCCCATTCACCAAGCTCACCCGCTGGAAAGGCTTTGCGCTGATCCGGCGCCAGCTCGGTCTCTGGACACTCGCCTACGCCACTCTGCATATGCTCAGCTACGCGCTGTTTATTCTGGGGCTTAACTGGGCTCTGCTAGGCAGCGAAATCGTCAAACGCCCCTACATTATTGTCGGCATGATCGCGCTGATCGGCCTTGCCGTGCTGGGCGCGACGTCCAACCGCTGGGCGATGAAGCGACTGGGCAAGCGCTGGAAGCCGTTGCACAAATTCTCCTACGCCATTTTGGGTCTGGTACTGCTCCACTTCTTCTGGGTGGTGCGCGCGGATATGCAGGAGTGGGCGATGTATGCCGCTATCGCGGCGCTGGTGATGGTCACCCGCTTGCCCCCAGTAGCCCGCGCGCTACCTAAACTACGTTATCGGTTTGGTAGTGCTTAGGGATATATGACGTGCAAAGCTTAGCCAAGCACTTTACGCAGATGGTCGCGGTAATCGGCTTGGTTGCGGTCTACCTGCGGTACTTTCATCACATCGTTGGCGATAAACGTCGGCAGCGCCTCTAGGCCGATAAATTCCTGAGATTTATGGAACGGGAAATAAACACCGTCCACGCCACGCCCTTCAAAGAAGTTATCCGGCTCTTCGAACGCTTCCAAGGGGGCGTTCCAGGTCAGCGACAACATATAGCGACGGCCCTGCAGCAAACCACCGCTGCCATACTGTTTGGTTGGGTCTTGGCGGCTGCGGCCATCACTGGCATAAAGCGAACCGTGGCCCTCAGTGAACACTTCATCAATGTAACGTTTCACGATCCAGGGCGCACCCATCCACCAGCCAGGCATCTGGTACACGATCGTGTCTGCCCATAGGTAGTTTTGCACCTCGGTTTCAAGATCGTAGCCTTGATCAATGACCGTCTCACGAATTTCGTAGCCCATCTCCGTCAGCGTACTCACCGCCACGCCGTGTAGCGTATTGTTGAGCTCACCGCCAGAGTGTGCAAAGGCTTTACCACCATTAATCAGCAGGATCTTCATTTAGCAATTTCTCCCAAAGAGGTTCACCATCATCGCTAACGAAAGTAGACATGATGTTAATGGCGCGTATTGTGGGAGTTATGGCGGAAAAAAAGAAGCGATGCTGCGGCAAGACACTTTTGATTTAAAATCAACAATACTATTGGCTGATCATTAAGGCATTTGAGAACGCTGTGAAAAACACTTTATGAGACGGACATCATGAAAAGTACCCTTGAAGAGCAGCAAGCCTTTGTGACAGTAGTGGATAGCGGCTCAATCACCGGTGCTGCCGAGCGGCTGGGCATCACCGTTTCCGGCGTGAGCCGCTCACTTAATCGTTTAGAGCAGAAACTCGGTGCCACACTACTGCGTCGCACCACGCGCCGTTTGGAACTGACGGAAGAAGGCGAAACATTTCTGAGCCACTGCCGCCGTATTCTGGCCGCCGTGGAGGAAGCCGAAGAAGCCATGCAGGATCGCCACAACCAGCCTCAAGGTCGGCTGCGGGTCAACGCCGCGCCTAGCTTTATGCAGTTTGTGATCGTGCCGGTGATTGGCGAGTTCCGCGCCCGCTACCCCGGTATTACGCTCGAACTGGATACCCACGACCGGTTTGTCGACCTGCTGGAACAGCGGGTCGATTTAGCCATTCGCATCGGCGATTTGGAAGACTCCTCCCTTCACGCCCGCCTGCTGGGCCATAGTCCGCTGCGACTTCTCGCCAGCCCCACCTATATTGAACGCCACGGTGCTCCGCAAAACATTGATGAGTTAACGCAACACAGCCTGATGGGCTTTAGTCAATTAGAACACCTTAATCAGTGGCCGCTCACCGGCGCCGACGGCAAGCGTTTACACATCTCACCTACCCTGTCGGCCTCCAGCGGCAGCACGCTAATAGAGCTGGCCATCGCCGGAGAAGGGATTGTTTGCCTGGCCGACTTTATGACCATCGCTCCCCGCCAGAAGGGGTTACTGGTCGACGTATTGCCCGACCATACCGAGCTGCAGACTCAAGCCGTGAACGCCGTTTACTACCGCCAAGCCACGCTTTCTCAGCGCACACGCTTATTTATGGAGTATCTGGCTGAACGGCTACCAGGGAAGTATTTGCAAGGTTAAAGGACTTATAACGTCGCTAACCCTGTTCGACTTCATTACGGCAACGTGCCCGCCGACCGCCGGGTATTGTTGGAAGGCTTGATCGAGCGGCTCGAACTGTCCCTGGAGCGCCTGGCGCGCATCATGGCAGAACAAACGAAGCAGCCCCGCTCCCTCATTCGTTAGCGGGTTTACTTTTTCGATCTAGCCGAGGCGCATGCTGTTCCATCAACGCCACTACCCAATCAATGAACACGCGCAGCTTGGCGCTAACGTGCCGATTCGGCGGAAAGGCGATGTACATTGGCATCGGTTCGATGTACCAGTCGCCAAACAAGCGCACCAGTTCGCCGCGAGACACATGCTCTCTAGCCATGTAATCCGGTAGCCAAAGCACACCGAGTCCCGCCAGACCCGCGGCAAGCCCAGCATTCCCATCGTCGACGGAGATCACGTGACGCCCTTGCACGACAACACGCTCTCCATCGCGGCACAGAGTATAAGGAAAAGCCAAGCCAGCGCGTGCCCAACTGAACCCGACAATGTAATGAGGCGGAAGCGACAGCGCTTGCGGATGCGTAGGGTGACCGCTCCTTTCCAGATAGCTTGGTGCGGCGTAAACACCCAGCGTTAGATCCCCCACGCGTCTTGCCACCAACGATAGATCGGTAAGCTCCCCGCCGCGCACCACGCAATCCACGCTTTCGCCGATCAGATCCACCATACGATCACTCACCCCCATGTCGAGTTGAATATCGGGATAGCGAGCATGAAACGCGGGGAAAGCGGGGATTAAGATCATTCGCGCCAACGGGCTGGGCACATCTACTCTCAGTCGTCCGCGCGGCTGCACCGAGGCGTTGGACAAGCTGGTTTCGGCATCATCCATATCGGCTAAAAGCTTTATCACACGCTCATAATATGCCGCTCCGTCCGCCGTGACGTTCACCTGACGCGTGGTCCGGTTGAGCAGTTTGACACGCAGCCGGGCCTCTAGCTGTTGCACCATCTGCGTCACACTGGTTTTGCTCATATGTAGTGTTTCAGCGGCCTTGGTAAAGCTGCCTGTTTCCACGACCCGAGCAAAGGCCTGCATTGCGTTAAAACGATCCATGACTATGCCAAGCACCTTTTGATTGTTTGAAAACTACAAATAATGTTGAACAGAATTCGCCGTTTATCCAGCACTCAGGCAGGCTTAAAGTGACTTCATCGACTACAAGGGTCGCTTTCGACCTAATGATGGAGGTACACCATGGCTAAACGTAACGTTGTTTTTCCCAAGGGCCGCCAGGCGCTTTATGAGCAGAACACCTATTCCGCCGCCGTCCGCTCAGGCGACTTTCTGTTTGTATCGGGCCAGGTTGGCAGCCGTGAAGACGGCTCGCCCGAGCCGGACTTCGCCGCCCAGGTGCAGCTTGCTTTCGACAACCTACAGAGTGTGCTGGAAGCAGCAGGCGCAAGCTTCGACGATATCGTCGATGTGACGAGCTTCCATACCGACCCCGAAGCCCAGTTCCCTATCTGGTTAGAAGCCAAGGCGCGCGCGTTTCCGGAAAAACCCTACCCCAACTGGACGGCGGTCGGCGTGACATGGCTGGCGGGATTCGACTTTGAAATCAAAGTCATTGCTAGGGTACCCGAGTAAACAAGCGCAGCCGCTGCTGGCACTGCCCCAGCGTAAGCGAAGTCATGTACTTAAAATGATTGTGAAATGCGTTGAGGCTCATGTCTGCAGGATCAGGCAAGTTTTGTACAAAGCAGGGCAAGCCCCGCCATTACCGATTGATTAACATGATAGTGGTTCAACCGTTAATGCCAACGCCTAATGGCCGTGGGCATACAGATATCATCATCACGTTAAAGGGAAGGTGACACAGTGAAAACATCAGGAAATACGATTCTTATCACCGGTGGCGGCTCCGGGATTGGCCGTGAACTTGCCTTACGCTTCAATGCGCTTGGCAACACCGTTATCGTCGCCGGACGGCACATGAAAACGCTGGAGGAAACCATTGCTGGCCAGCAAAACATGCATGCGATGGTCGTCGATGTCGAAGACCCAACGTCCATCGAAGCTTTCGCTGAGCGGGTCATCACCGAGCACCCCAACCTCAATGTACTGATCAACAATGCGGGCATTATGCGGCGCGAAGACGTATCCCGCACCCGCGACCTGAGCGATGCCGAGCAGACGGTCGTTGCCAATCTGCTCGGGCCAATCCGGCTAACTAACGCACTGACCAACCATCTGGTAAACCAGCCAGACGCGGCAATCGTGAACGTCTCCTCCGGATTGGCGTTTGTGCCGTTGAGCGGCACGCCCACTTATAACGCCACCAAGGCAGCCATCCACTCTTACACAATCTCCCTACGCGAACAGCTCAAGGGCAAGGTCGAGCTCATCGAGCTTGCGCCTCCCGCCGTACAGACAGAACTGACGCCGGGCCAGTCGACTCGGGAAGGCTATATGCCGCTCAGTGACTACATGGAAGAGGTCATGACGCTTTTTAGCATGCAACCGACACCCAAGGAAATTCTGGTTGAGAAAGTAAAGTTCCTGCGCTGGGCAGAGCGGGATGGACACTTCGATCAAGCGGTCGAGATGCTCAGTAAGATGTGACTTCCCCCGCATCTCCTCACAAAAAAGCGGTCTCGTGGCAGCATTAAAGAGTTCTTATGGTAAGCATTCATGAGCATCACGTGCGGCTAACCACCTGCCCGCTTCGCTTTGGGCAAGTTTTTGATCGTCAACTATACTCCCCCCTGACGAACATGATGTCGTTGCCTGGGATGGCTTGGCGTTTCGCGTCGGTCAATCTAGGTAAATTAATTAGCTTGAACAGCATAAGGAGTTTGCCGTGACAGCCACTGACAATCGCACTTATCGAAGCGGGCTGAATCCGCTTCACGCCACACTGCTTGCTGGCACTATCCCTCTCTTTTTGGGCGCCACGCTAAGTGATTACGCCTACTCAACGACCTACCATATTCAATGGGCTACCTTTGCTTCCTGGCTAAACGTGGGTGGGCTTGTATTCACAGGGCTTGCATTTTTATGTGCCATTATTGGCTTCTTTCGCGCTTCGCACCGCGGCCTGGCGCTCATGATTTACCCAGCGCTACTACTGCTGACCGGGATACTGGCCTTTGTTAATGCGCTGGCGCATGCGCGGGACGCCTGGGCCATGATGCCTGCTGGCTTTGCCCTCTCCATCGTTGTTGTTTTATTGGCCGGCACAGCCACGTGGGTCGGTTTTTCTCGCCTAGGCACCGGAGGTAAGTCATGAAGCTTCCCAGCCTCTACGCTGCACCTCTCTCGGTGCTTTTGGTGGCAGGTAGCGCCAGCGCCCAAGACGCACAACAGTACGGCCCAAACCCTGACCTAGCTGAACCGCAACGCGGGCTTTTGCCCGACATGACAATTCCCGAGCCCGCTGAATGGGGGGATCAATCACCCACCGTTCCCGACGGCTACACCATTACCGCCATTGCGACGGATCTTCAGATACCGCGCCAAACGTTGGTGCTACCCAACGGCGATATTCTGGTGGCCGAAGGGAGCGGCGGCAACGCGCCTCAGTTGAAGCCGAAAGATTTCATTGCCGGATATATCAAAAGCCAGGGCACCACCACTGTTGAGAGCGGCAATCGCTTGACCCTGCTGCGCGATGAAAATGGCGATGGCAACTACGAGCAGTCGGTGTTTGCCGAAGACCTCAACGCGCCCTACGGGCTGGCGTTAGTTGATAACAATCTCTATGTGGCCAACCAAGATGCGGTCGTTCGCTTTGACTACGAAGAAGGCCAAACCGAGGCCAGCGGGCCGCCGGAGGAGCTTACCAAGCTACCGGCTGAAATCAATCACCACTGGACGAAAGCGATGACCGCCAGCGCCGACGGTGAATTCTTGTACGTGGGTATTGGCTCCAACAGCAATATCACCGAACGCGGCATGGCAGCGGAGGTTAACCGCGCCGAGGTGTGGGAAATTGATGCCGAAACGGGCATGCATCGGCCTTATGCCACCGGCCTACGCAACCCAACCGCGCTGACCATTCAGCCAGACACTGACCAGCTATGGGCCGTGGTCAACGAGCGCGACGAGCTAGGCCCCGACCTAGTGCCTGACTACCTTACGACTGTTCAGGAAGGTGGTTTCTACGGCTGGCCGTATAGCTATTGGGGCCAGAATGTCGACCCCCGCGTTCGCCCACAGGACCCTGAAAAGGTCGAGTCGGCGATTGCCCCTGATTACAGCCTGGGTTCACACGTAGCCCCGCTTGGCCTCGCCTTCTCCATACCCGAGATGGGCGATGAGTTCGCGGAAGGCGTATTTATCGGTGAGCACGGTAGCTGGAACCGCAATGACCCTGTTGGTTATAAAGTCGTGTTTGTGCCCTTCAGCAACGGCGAACCCAATGGCGACCCGATTGACTTCGTTACCGGGTTTCTCAACGGCGACGACCAAACGCGCGGTCGACCCGTCGGTGTCACTATCGACCCAGACGGCGCCCTCATCATCGCCGATGACCTGACCAATGCCGTGTGGCGCGTCACCTATGACGGCAATGATTAACCGCACTCTGTGTTATTCAATAGCGTGAAGAAGGCGGTAGCCACTTAGGCTGCCGCTTTTCCGTTTGTTTTAAAAGGGATTTATATGATCAGATCACTGGAAGAGCTCGAAGCCGTTAAACAGTCGTGTCGCTCGATGGTAACGAAGAGCTCAAGCCTTTCTGCTGGCACCGCCATTATCCCCATTCCCGGTGTGAACATCGGTTCTGACGTCGCTATATTGCTGCGCTTGATCCCGAAGATTAACGAGCAATTTGGCTTATCGCCGGAACAGATCGAGAGCCTGGATACAGAGACCCGGCTATTTGTAATGAGCTCCATCTCAACGACTGGAAGCAAAATGGCGGGTAAATATATCACCCGTAAACTGATCACGATGATGTTCAAAAAAATGGCTGGCAGGATCTCGGCAAAAAGTGCGTCGAAATATGTGCCCTTCCTGGGCAGCGCCGTTGCGGGCGGCATCAGCTTTGCCACCATGAAATACATGGGCAACAGCCATATCGACGATTGTTACGAGATTGTCCTGGCAACGCTGGAAAACGAGCAACTGGAGCCCGTGGCGTTGATAGAGTCAGCGCCGACATTAGAAGACGCCATGCCCTCGCAAGATTATTGACGCCCAGCCTTACCCATTCTGGCAAGTATCTCTTTCCCTTCTGATTAACTACCGAGCATTCCTCGGTAGTGGTGCCTAATAGTTTACCTCAACCTTACGGTAGCTAAGCAGCGGGCAATAACTAGCCAAACAGGTAGCCGCCTAAGCGTATTGCACGCTTATGTAGCCTGCTATCAATTAAATCTTGATCCTCGTCAATTTTCTCGGGCAATTGTGACATTGTTTCACAATGTGACGATTATATGCGTTTACGAAATCGCTTAAAATCACATCAATCAAAAGAAGCCTAAAACTAAAAATGAATTACCCAAAACGCCTAACAATCGATGAAAATTACTAAAAGGGATTAGAAATGGGAAAGATTGAATCGCCCCAGGTTTCGTAGACACCTCCAGGCCTTATACTAAAGGTATCTAGGAGGAACCATGAGCCATCCCCGCTACACTGAAGAATTCAAAATCGAAGCCGTCAAACAGGTGGTAGA
>NZ_JBANSO010000025.1:0-71293 GCF_037070225.1 Vreelandella indica | reverse complement strand
ATCAAATACCGGTGGCTACCGTTAACAGCCTACAGTTCGTTCGATAAGCTTTGTGAAGCGGTCAAAAACGTATGCAATGGTTACGGCACTAATTACTCTATAACTTATGCATAACCACTTATAAAATCTGAGCCAGAAGCACTCTTGATGGGGAAGTCGTTGCTTTGTAGCTCCCGAACGATGGCTGGTAGCCGGTGTATGGTTATTCCATGCTCGGCAATAAGCCCTACTTCCTGCTCAGATTTGACGTTGTTTATGACCAGCTCGGAGGACCACTCGCCGCTCCACAGAGATTCCATAAGTGACCGCTTCTTGGTGGCATGAAACTTCCCTTCCACCCATTCGGCAACACCCTCCACAAGCTCTTCCTGTGAGCGCGCTGCGCTATTTGCAGCCCGACCCGTCTTTCGCGCTGCTTTGGGAACCTTGGAGATATAGCTGACGGGCCTCATTGAAGCCTGGACCTCTATATGACGGCAGACAGGGCTTTCGCCTGATTTGAATTTGACTGCAACCAGATCAATCTCGTTAACGCCAAGACGGATACCACGGATAGTGAAGTAACCCTGCCTATTCAGCCACTCTTCGACAATTTCTTCGGCCAAAAGGGCCATAGCAATACCTCTTTACAGACACACAACAGTTTATTCATACGCATGCGCGTTTTCCTGGGAAGCCAAAAACCACCAATAAGCAACAAGCGACTGATATGAAATGAAAATACTCGCCTTATCCTGGTTAAGGCCGCCAGAAAAATGTGCATGCGCATAAGCATACCAGGTCACTTTTTTAATTTGCGCATAAACATACATAATCTTTTTACAACTTATTGTTTTTAGTTATTTTAATGAAATGCTATCCAGAAAAATAAGCACATGTTCCCTAGAGCCTACCAGAAAAGCGCGCACGACAGATCGAAAATACCTCATTCCGCTGAGTTTTGATACCGCCAAATACGTTGCTTGGTAGCGCCACGCGAGGGTGCCGACAGGTTCCAAACCGGCCGCGCCAGGCCACGACCCAAAAAAAGCGCCACCGGCAAAGCCGGTGGCGCTTGTATGAGCTTTTAATCAGCTAGTTACGACCCTTTTGTCTACTTCGCCGCCAACGCAGGCGCTGCTTTAAACTGCCGCATCAAGCCGTAGTAGAACAGCCCGCCTAAGCCAGCACCAATTAGCCAGCCATAACCGCCAAGGGCTGAAAGCGCGGGTACTAGCACGGTAGAGAGCGAAAATAGTGCCGCAACGCCAAAGGCAATAAGCGCGCGGGTGTTCCAGCCGTTGACGTAGTAGTAGGCGCTGCCCGGTGCTGATGAGAACAGCTCCTGCATGTTCAAGTTCTGGCGCTTAATCAGGTAGTAGTCGACCACGATAATGCCGTAGAAGGGCGCGACGATGGCCCCGAGCGCGTTTACAAAGCCGGGAACGCCAATCTGGCTGATGACCGAAAGCCATAGCGCGCCGACAAAGAACGCGATTACTGCGGTAATCAGACCGCCCATCTTGAAGCTGATTTTGCTGGGAAACAGGTTGGCAAGGTCGTAGGCGGGTGGAATGAAATTGGCGACTAGGTTGATACCTACCGTGGCAGCAAAGAAGGTGAGGGCGGCGATAATCGTCAATGGCAGTGAATCCACCCGTTCAACGATATCGGCGGGGTTGGTCAGCGCTTCGCCAAACAGCACAAGCGTACCGGCGGTGATAATCAGCGCTATAAACGAGAAAAACGCCACGTTAAGCGGCAAACCCAGCAAGTTGCCTAGCTTCATCTGGCGTTCGGTTTTTACAAAGCGGGTGAAGTCGCCGAAGTTAATCACCACCGCCGCGAAATACGCCACCATGGTGCCGACAATCGCCATAAAGGCCGCGATTGAGCTTCCACTGGTTTCACTGCCACCGCTGAAAATGGTGCCAATGGCAGGGATTAGCTCACTTCCCGCCTGATACCAGACAATGATCATCAACACCAACATCACCACGTAGACCAGCGGGCCTGCCCAGTTCAGGAAGTGCTTAATGCGGTCAATGCCTTGCCAGAAAATTGCGATTTGAAACAGCCACACAATCACGAACGACACCCAGGCTACGCCGGAAAGCCCCAGGAAGGTGCTGCCGCTGCCTGCACCCACAAAGGCGGTAATGAGTAGGGTGACAGCGGTGGAAGCGAAGTAGGTCTGCACACCGTACCAAAAGATCCCCACGATGGCGCGCAGCATCGCGGGTAGGTTCGCGCCGCGTACGCCCATGCTGGCGCGAACCATGACGGGGAAAGGAATGCCGTATTTAACGCTGGGCTTACCGGTGAGGTTGACCAGAAACATCACGATTACGCCCGCCAGAATAATCGCCGCCATCACCGCCCAGCCATTCAGGCCGTAGGTTAAAAACAGCGAGGCGGCGAGGGTGTACCCAAACAGGCTCTGGATATCGTTAGACCAAACGTTAAAGATCTCAAACGCGCCCCAGTTACGATCCTGGGGTTTAAGCGGCGCGAGATCCTCGTTATAGAGCGTCGGATCAATGTGTTTAATATCCAGGTCACTAACGTCATTACTCTCTTTCATCTTATTAGCTCTTCGGTTGGCAAATGGAGTTACTGACTAAAGCGCTGGCAGGGAGCCCAGTACTTCATCAATAGATAGTAGGTAACACCGGCGGGGATCAGGCTGGCGTACCACGAGATCGCCGAGAAAGAGAGCGCCGCCACAATGCCCACCGCTGTGGCGATGAAAGCGGCCAGGTTAATACCTTTATAAGGCCCGTTAACGTCATACAGTTTGTCGATATCCAGCGTGCGACGGCGAATCACATAATAATCGACCACCAGAATGGCGAAGATGGGGCCCAAAAAGGCAGAGTACGTTTGCACAAACAGCTGTAGGCCTGCAGCGGAGCCCGGCTGCACCAGCTTCCAGGGAAAGGTCGCAAAGGCCAGTAGCCCAACGATCACCGTGGCCACCGAGAACTTGATCTTGAAGATGTCCATCAGCACATAGGTCGGCGGTACCACGTTGTTGAGTACGTTGGTGGTGACCTGGGCAAAGGCGATAAACAGTAGGGTGGTCATTAACAGCGGGGTGTTGTCGACGGCGTTGGCAAACACCTGGATGGGGTCGGCGGTGCCGGTGGCTTGCGAGACCATATAGCCGATCAAGCCCATAAACAGCGTGCAGGGCAGAATCGACATGGCGTAGATGGTGGTCAGCAGGCTCTGGGCCGTGCCCTTTTTATGCTCGCGGGAGTAGTCGCTGACGTTGAGCATCATGGTGCTGTAGATGCCCAGGAACAGCATGGTCGCGCCCCAGAACGGCATGCCCCAGGAGCCTTCCATGGTCAGCAGGCTGGCGGAAAGCTCATCGCCATAGCGTTGCACCGTGGCGTAAAACATATACACCAGCGAGGCGAGGATAAAGGCGCTGCCGATATTCTCTAACCACTTGATGCCCTGAAAGCCCATCACCGACAGGCCGATTTGCAGAAACTGGAAGGTAATGAAGTAGAAGATAAGGTTGTCGAAACCGAACAGGGTGGCCGACACCATATTGAGCGCCCCGGCACCAATCCAGCTTTGAAAGCCGTACCACACTACCGCAGGTACCGCGCGCACCAGGCCCGGTAAACGCGTGCCGGTAAAACCAAACGCGCTACGCGCCTGCACCATAAACGGAATGCCGTACTTGTATCCCGCGGCCCCGTTAATGGCCAGGGCTATCCCGATCACAAAGCAGCCGATGGCAATGGCCAGGGTGGCTTGTAACAGGTTTAAGATGCCGACCACGCTGGAGCCCATGGCGAAGGTGCCAATTGAAACGCAGCCGCCGAACCACGCCAGAAAGTAGGAGCCGCGCCCCATAATACGGGTGTGTTGAGGGGCCAGGCTTTCCGCCCCGAGTGCTTTTGATCCAGCATCGGATCGTTCTTCTGACGCAAGAGCCGAGGGTGAAGCGCTCATGATGTCGTCCTCGCAAGATTATCGGTTTTATTGGCAGCTTGGGTACTTTATGTACCCAAGCAACGCTTGCGGCGTGGCGTGCTAATGGACGTACTGGTTTTTAAAATATAGTTTTCAAAATTCTGTTTAATTTATTGTTTTTAAATGCTTTGTAGTCGTTGTTATGTTTTTTTCAGCTGTTATGACTTATGCGGTAAATCCAGATTGGAAAGTTCAGAAAACTTACCGGTGAAGGTTTTTGGCCGTGGGTAGGCAAGGTCGCCGTACTTACTGGTATACAGCCCTAAACTGACCAGTGACTCCGCCAGTTTCAGCGCTGCGGTGACACCTTCTACTACCGGCAGGCCCACTTCGCGGCTAATTTGCTGGGTCAAATTGGCCATGCCGCCGCAGCCTAAAACGATAGCGCCAATGCCATCTTCATCCCTGGCGCGGCAGCACTCTTCAACAATGCGCGTAAACGCCGCGTCAGGGTGATGCTCAAGATCCAACACGGGGATTTCAGCGGCGCGTATACGACGGCAGTGGTGACTAAAGCCGTACTGTTGAAGTAGATGCTCGGCGATAATGCCGGTGCGGCCCAGGGTCGTGACGATGGAAAAGCGCGTGCTGACCAGCGTAGCAAGATGAAAGGCCGCTTCAGCGATGCCAATGACCGGTGCGCGGGTCAGTTCTCGTGCGGCAAGCAAGCCAGGGTCGCCAAAACAGGCCACTATATAGGCATCAATGCCGCCTTCGCGCTCGCCCTTGAGGACTTCTTCGGCCACCCCTACCGCACTGATCACTTCGTCGAAATGGCTCTCGATAGAAACCGGGCCAGCATCCGGCTGTGAAGCGCTCACCGTGGTGCCAGCGCCTGCCTGTTGCTGTGCTGCCTGATGAATAGCAGCGGTCATTGAGGCCGTGGTGTTGGGGTTAATAATTCGTATATGCACGTTAAATAATCCGCATGTAAACAATATAACTTTTCTTGTATACAAAAATAGGGCGGTTTCTAGCGAGACGCAAGGGTCTAGCCGCGAATACATGACGAAAGTGATAGGCTAAAAGTTTGACCAATTGTTCAAGATTCAATGGCTTAACGGTTTTGATAGCGAGAAAGGCTATTGATGTCAGAGGATTAGCGTCCAGCTGCGTTGCGGTACGCTATTAATGCCGCTATTTTGTATACAAATAATTAGTTGCCGCACTGGCATTGCTCATCAAATAGAAGCTAACCAGTGCTGGTCAGAAATATGACTGAAGGAGCTAACCATGTCGTCCTCATCCAAGGTGCATTACCCACGTGATTTGATCGGTTACGGTCGCAATCCGCCTCACGCCAATTGGCCCAATAAGGCCAAAATTGCCGTTCAGTTCGTGCTTAATTACGAAGAGGGCGGCGAAAATAGCGTGCTGCACGGCGATTCAGGCTCGGAGCAGTTTCTCTCTGAGATTATCGGTGCCCCGGCTTATCCAGACCGCCATTTGAGTATGGAGTCTATTTACGAATATGGCTCCCGCGCCGGGGTGTGGCGCATTTTGCGCGAGTTTGAAAAACGCGATCTACCGCTCACGGTGTTTGGCGTGGCCATGGCGCTGAAGCGCAATCCAGAGGTGGCTATGGCCTTTAAAGAGCTAGGCCACGAGATTGCCTGCCACGGCTATCGCTGGATTCACTATCAAGAAGTGCCCGAGCACGTTGAGCGGGAGCATCTACAGCAGGCCGTGGAGATTTTTCAGCGCCTTTATGGTGAGAAGCCTCAAGGTTGGTACACCGGCCGCGATAGCCCCAATACCCGGCGGTTAGTACTCGATGAGGGCGGTTTCCTTTACGATAGCGACTATTACGGTGACGACTTGCCATTTTGGACGCAGGTGACCGATAGTCAGGGCAGTGACCACAACCATCTGATAGTGCCCTACACCCTGGACAGCAACGATATGCGCTTTGCCGCGCCGCAAGGTTTCAACACGGCGGATCACTTCTTTACCTACCTGCGCGATGCCTTCGATGTGCTTTACGCAGAAGGGGAAGAGGCACCCAAAATGCTCTCAATAGGCATGCACTGTCGTTTGTTGGGCCGCCCGGGCCGTTTTCGCGCGCTGCAGCGCTTTTTGGATTATATCGAAACCCACGACCGCGTTTGGGTCGCTCGCCGGGTCGATATCGCCCGTCACTGGGCAGAGCACCACCCGGCGCCAACCCGTTGAAAGGCAAAACAATGAAACAACCTACTTACTACGCTCCCGCCGGCGGGCACCCGCCGCAAACCCAAATAACCGCTGACCGTGCTGTATTTACTGAAGCCTATGCGCTGATTCCTAAAGGCGTGATGCGCGATATCGTCACCAGCAACCTACCGTTTTGGGAAGGCACGCGGTTGTGGGTGCTGGCACGGCCGCTGTCCGGGTTTGCTGAAACGTTCTCCCAGTACATCATGGAAGTTCAGCCCCAGGGCGGTAGCGATAAGCCCGAGCCAGACTCCCAGGCGGAAGGGGTGCTGTTTATTGTTGAAGGTGAGTTAACGCTTACTTTATCGGGCGAGCGCCACGTTATGCAGCCCGGCGGCTATGCGTTTATTCCTCCTGGCAGTTCCTGGCAGGTGCGCAACGAATCAAACGTGCCGGTGCGTTTCCACTGGGTACGCAAGGCGTATGAATTTGTGGAAGGGCTCGAGGTGCCACAAGCGTTTGTGACCAACGAGCAGGATATTGCGCCTATCGAGATGCCGGGCACCGAAGGGCGCTGGGCTACCACGCGTTTTGTCGACCCTGCGGACGTTCGCCACGATATGCATGTCAATATCGTGACGTTCCAGCCCGGCGGCGTGATCCCCTTTGATGAAACCCATGTCATGGAGCATGGTTTATACGTGCTTGAAGGCAAGGCCGTTTATCACTTGAATCAAAATTGGGTAGAAGTAGAGGCGGGCGATTTTATGTGGCTACGCGCTTTCTGTCCCCAGGCCTGCTACGCCGCTGGCCCAGGGCCGTTCCGTTATTTGTTGTATAAAGATGTTAACCGCCACGCTTCTCTCAAATTGTCGTCACGCTAAGGAGCTGTAATGTTGACACTGAACGCTGAGCCGCTGACGGCCGAGGCCTTTGCCCCTTTTGGCGATGTGGTGGATGCACGTACCTCCGCGTCGTTTCCTATCAACGCCGGTCGCACTCAGCGCCACCATGATCTGGCGAAGGTCGAAACCCTGGGCGAAAACGCCCACACGCTGATCAACATCTTTGTTAGCCAGCCGGTCACACTGCCGCTTGAGCTCACGTTTTTAGAGCGTCATCCCCAGGGCAGCCAAGCGTTTATGCCGCTTCATCAGGAACGTTTTATCGTTGTAGTGGCGCCGCCCGGTGAATATATCAATCCTGACGAAGTGCGTGCTTTTGTGACCGATGGCCGCCAAGGCGTGAATTACCGCGCAGGCACTTGGCACGCCATTCAGTCAGTGCTAGAACGTGAGGGCGAGTTCTTGGTGGTGGATCGGGGCGGCGATGGCAATAACTGCGATGAGTTTCCCCTGGCAATTACCGTTATGTTGGAATAATACGTACATTTCGTGTTGCAGGGCTGTCATATAGAACGCGTTAAACTGATAAGCTAGTGTTATTAAACAAAGTCACTACACGCTCATTAGCATGGTTGGAATATTATGAACGCACTGCACTTCTCTACGATCCGTCGTACCAAAATTGTCGCCACCCTTGGGCCTGCCAGCGACCGTGAAGGTGTATTGGAGGCCATGCTCAAGGCGGGTGTTGATGTGGTGCGTCTTAATTTCTCTCACGGTACCGCCGATGATCACCGCCGCCGGTTAACCGAGGTGCGTGAAATTGCCGCCAAACTGGGCCGCAGCGTAGCGGCTCTAGGCGACCTCCAAGGCCCCAAGATCCGCATTGCGCGGTTTAGAGATGGCTCCGTAGTGCTTAAAGAAGGCCAGCCGTTCATTCTCGATATGGAACTCGATGGCGATGCCGGTGATATCCACCAAGTGGGTTGTGACTACAAAACCTTGTCACAAGATGTGGCCGCCGGTGATCGTCTGCTGCTAGATGACGGACGTTTGGTGCTGGATGTGGCTCGCGTTGAAGGGCAACAGGTACATACCACCGTGGTTGTGGGCGGCAAGCTCTCCAACCATAAAGGCATCAACAAGCAGGGCGGCGGCCTCTCCGCCCCGGCGTTGACCGAGAAAGACAAAGAAGACCTCAAAACCGCTGTTGATATTGGCGTCGACTATCTCGCGATTTCCTTCCCTCGTCATGCCGAAGATATGCTGGAAGCACGCCGTTTACTGGGCGAAGCGGGTAAGGACATTGGCTTGGTCGCCAAGGTCGAGCGCGCTGAAGCGGTCGCTGATGACGCCACCCTGGACGGCATTATCGAAGCTTCCGAAGCGGTCATGGTGGCACGCGGTGATTTAGGCGTAGAAATTGGCGATGCCAAGTTGGTTGGCGTTCAGAAACGTATGATCAAGCGGGCGCGTTCTCTTAACCGTGCTGTGATTACCGCAACGCAGATGATGGAAAGCATGATTTCGGCGCCGCTACCCACTCGTGCCGAAGTGTTTGATGTGGCCAACGCGGTATTGGATGGCAGCGATGCGGTCATGCTCTCAGCGGAAACCGCCGCGGGTGACTATCCGTTGGAAACGGTAGAAGCAATGTCGCGTGTTTGCCTGGGCGCTGAGCGTGAAAAATCTGCCCAGGAGTCTGGTCACCGTATTCATGAAGGCTTTACTCGCCCAGATGAAACCATCGCGCTTTCCGCTATGTATGCTGCGAACCATATGACTGGCATTACCGCGATTGCCTGCATGACATCGTCGGGCTATACGCCATTGATCGCGTCGCGCATTCGTTCCGGCCTGCCGATTGTGGGCTTGGCGCATAACCCTATCGCTCAGCGCCGTATGGCACTTTACCGTGGAGTCGTTTCGCTGCCCTTCGATACCTCTGATATGACACCCACCGAGCTAAACGACCGTGCGCTGGAACTGTTGGTGAAGACAGGTATCTCCAAAGCAGGCGATCACGTGATCCTTACCCGCGGCGACCATATGAATGCTCATGGCGGTACCAATACCATGAAGGTGATGGAGATTACCGATCAGCATGCTGAGCCTAGCAACAGCTAATGTAGCTCGCGGGCTGCTGCTGGTCTGCTTGCTATTAACAGGTTCCCCCGCAGCAGCAGGGGGGCCTCCTATTGTAGCGGCGGCCTCTGATCTGCAGTTTGCGCTGACTGAGGCCGCGGAGCAGTTTCAACAAGAAACCGGCCACGCGCTGCGGTTGAACTTTGGTTCGTCGGGCAACTTCCGTCGCCAAATCGCCCAGGGCGCACCTTTCGAGCTGTATCTTTCTGCTGATGAGCGTTACGTTCAGGCGCTTTATAAAGAGGGTCACACCAAAGACGAGGGCGTTATTTACGCCATTGGTCGGTTAGTGTGGCTGCAGCGCGCAGGGCGCGGTGATTTGCCCAGTGCCGATGCGCCACTGGCTGGGGTAGAGGCCGCGCTTGAAGCGCAAGTGAGCGGCACTACTGAACGCATCGCCCTGGCGAATCCCGAACACGCGCCCTATGGCGTGGCGGCGCAGCAGGTTCTTGAGCACGCCGGGCTTTGGGAGCCAACTGAGCCGCTGCGAGTGCTGGGAGAAAATGTCTCACAAGCGGCACAGTTTGCGCTTTCCGACGATGCGCGCGGTGGTCTGGTGGCTTACTCCTTGGCATTGGCGCCTGCACTTAGTGAACGAAGTGAGTACGTACTCATCCCTGAGGGCTGGCATAGCCCGCTTCGACAACGCATGGTGTTGACTAATCGGGCGGGAACAGTGGCCAGTGATTTTTATCACTGGTTACAGCAAGACGAAGGGCAATCCATCTTGCGCCGCTACGGGTTTAGCGTCGAATAATGGATGGCTCTTAATGGATTGGTCGGCACTCTCGGTTTCGCTACGCCTCGCGGCTTTCACCTGCCTCATTCTTCTACCCATCGCTATATGGTTAGGCCGCTCTCTGGCCTATACGCGTTTCCGGGGCAAAGGACTATGCGAAGCGCTGATTGCACTACCGCTGGTATTGCCGCCTACCGTACTGGGCTTTTATCTGCTGTTGAGCTTTGGCCGTGATGCGCCGGTGGGCTCGCTTTGGGCAGAAATGACCGGCAGCGGGCTGAATTTCACTTTCTCGGGCATATTACTGGCCTCCCTGATCGCCAATCTACCGTTTGCTGTGCAGCCCATTCAGCGCGCCTTTGAGCACGTGCCCCACAACCTGCGCGAAGCGGCCTGGTGCAGCGGCTTGAGCCCCTGGCAAACGCTGCTGCGTATCGAACTGCCCTTGGTGTGGCCAGGCATTATGTCCGCGGCAGCGCTCACCTTCGCCCATACGCTGGGCGAATTTGGCGTCATCTTGATGGTGGGGGGCGCTATCGATGGCGAAACCCGCACCCTTGCCATTGCCATCTATGATCGCGTTCAAGCCTTTGACGAACAGGGCGCGGCGCAGATGTCGGCGCTATTGCTGTTGGTGTCGTTTATTACCTTGGGGCTTGTCTATGGACTGGCCGGGCGCAGGCGGTGGGCACGTGGCTGAGTCGTGTATCGCAAGCCTGCGTGTGGCGGTCAATCAAACGGGGCCGATTCCACTGGCCGCCGAGTTTATCTGCCAACCCGGCGAACTGCTGGCGCTGGTAGGGCCGTCGGGCAGCGGGAAAACCACGCTGCTGCGGACTATTGCCGGGCTCTATCGCCCTCAAAATGGACGGGTGGAATGTGCTGGCGACGTTTGGTTTGATGCTGAACGTAAGCATTCACTTCCGCCCCAGCGTCGGCAAGTTGGCATGGTGTTTCAGGACTATGCGCTGTTTCCTCACTTAACCGCGTTAGAAAATATTCAACTGCCGCTGCGTCACCTGCCTCAACCTCAGCGCCGAGAACAGGCGGAACAGTGGCTGGCCAAGGTGCGTTTAGACGGGCTGGGCAAGCGCTACCCTAATGCGCTTTCCGGTGGGCAACGCCAGCGTGTCGCGCTTGCCCGCGCCTTGGCCCGCGATCCGAAAGTGCTGTTGCTCGATGAGCCGTTTTCAGCGGTGGATCAAGTCACCCGTCGGCGTTTGCAGCGCGAGCTGGCACTACTGCGCCAGCAAATCGAGATCCCCATCGTGCTGGTGACGCATGACCTGGAGGAAGCTACTGCACTGGCCGATCAAATCTGCGTGTTGCATAACGGAGTAAGCCTTCAGCAGGATTCACCCGAGGTGCTGTTCAGTCGCCCAGCCTCGCCGTTAGTGGCACGCTTGCTGGACCGCCATAATCTCTTTGAAGGCACCGTCGTAGAGTTAGAAGGGCAGCGCCGCCTGCAGTGGGGGGAAACTTACCTGGAAGTCGCTGAAGAACTCGCCAACCTGCCATTGGGAGAAACCGTGGCCTGGTATTTGCCGCCTTCCGATATTGTGCTTCACCGGCGTGATCGGCCGTCGCAAGGCGAGCGGGAAAACCCGCTGGCTGCCACGGTCAGTGAGGTAGTGGTGTTGGGTGGCATTACGTCAGTTTCCTTAAGCGTTGACCACGGTGATATGTTACGTTTCGACATTGCCACCCATGCTGCACGTCGCAATCAGTTAACCCGCGGGGCAGTGGTGAATGTTTCACTGCTGGCGGCAGGAATACACCTGTTGCCAGGCCACCGAGTTCGCGCAGATGCGCATGACAAAAGGAAGTAAGCATGGATCACACGCGTCGCACGCTGCTTAAAGCATCGTTACTGTTACCGCTGGCGGCGCTGTTGCCGATGTCGTTACTCAGCTCGTTTGCCTGGGGGCAGGCAACGAAAGAGATGCAGACGCTGGCGCTGGCTATTCATAGCGAGGGCGGGCCGCACCGCTTAGACGTTGAGGTGGCAGAAACATCCTCTCAGCGACAGCGCGGATTGATGGGGCGTGAGAGCCTGCCGGAAGCGCAGGGCATGCTATTTCGTTTTGAGAATGAACAATCGGTCAATAACGCTTTTTGGATGTATAAGACATTGATTCCCCTTGATATTGCCTTTATCGATGCAAATGGCCGTATCGTGGCGATTAATACCATGCCGCCCTGTGAGTCCACTTCACCGAGCGACTGCCCCTCTTACCCTCCTGGTACGGCGTATCATTCAGCGCTAGAGGTTAATGGTGGGTACTTTGCCGAGCGCGGCATCAAAGTAGGCGACTGTGTGTCCATCCCTGAAGACACCGGCTTCTGCCAACCTGAGAATTAAGCGGGGCGAGGGTTGCGGCGAAACTTCAGCACAATCAGAGCGATACCCGCGACTACTAAGCCACCGCCCACCAGTTTATGAAAGCCTAGGCTGTCGCCCATCAATAGCGCGCCTAGGCCGACCGCCAATACCGGTACGAGCAGCGTCATGGGTACTACGCGATTAACCGGATGGCGGCGCAACAGCGCGTACCAAATCCCGTAAGCCACAATCGATGACATGACCGCGGTGTACACCATCGCCCCCCAGCCTACCCAGCTTGCCTGCCGCATCGCCTGCCACTGACCGCTTTCAAACAGCCACGAGCCCAGCGCTACCTGGGGCACTGCAAATAGCGCCACCCAACCTGCAAGCGCTAAGGGGGCGATGGGTGGGCCACGTTTAATCAATAGCTGCGATACCGCCCAACCGAGAGCGCTCATCAATAAAATACTGAGCGGCAGAGGCGAAGGCAGTGTGGGCCCTCCGGCGAGCACGATCACTCCGGCAAACGAGAGTAGCAGCCCCGCGATACGTTTGGGTCCCAGCTTCTCTTTAAGAAATACCACGGCTAGCAGCGTCGCAAAAGGCGTACCCATTTGTACCAACAGCGCCCCCGTGCCTGCTTCGGCCTGCCCCAAGCCAATAAATAGCAGGGCAAAGTGGAGACTGCCGAAGGTGATGGATAACAGCAGCAAAAACGGCAGCTGTGCCCGCGCTACCGGGTAGAAGGGCACCAGCAGCGCCGCGACCAACATAAAGCGCAGCGTGGTCATCAACAGCGGCGGCAGCTCCACCACACCGACCTTGATCACAATGATATTCAGCGCCCAAATGACGATAACAAATAGGCCAAGCAGCAGGTCGCGTAGGGGCACATTGATGTCCGTTCATTGATGTTTTTGCTAGATGAAAACGAGCGTCATTGCATACGCTGCGCGATCTCACGCCACAGTGCGGCGTAGGCGCGACCGCCTGGACTGCTGCGGGCGAAATGCCCGACTGGCGCGCGTTCGACACCCATGCGCTCGACCGCACTGGCGTTGGGCACGGTCGTTGACAGGCGTCTCGGCCAGCGTTCGCTGAGGCTCTCCATCACCTCGCGGTGGAGGGTTTTGCGGCGGTCGGCGAGGGTGACGAACGGCCAGATCGGACAGGCCTGTTCAACCGCGTCAAGATGACTGTCCAGTTGCTCGAGGGTGCGCAAAGACAGGGTCGTCGGCACCACCGGCACCAGTAGGGCATCGACGCTGGAGAATATCTGGTCGGCGAGCGCCGACAAGCTCGGCGGGCAGTCGAGTATCACCAGGTCGTAACTGGTCATTACTGGCTTGAGGATCTTGCGCAGTCGACTAGGCTTGCGGGTTTCCATCGACGCTTCCAGGTCGCGTGAGCCCAGCGCCGCAGGCAGCAGGTCGAGCCCTTCAATGTCGGTCTCGCGGATCGCCCGATCAAGGTCGGCCTTGCCCTTGACCAGTTTGTCGACACCACCGCGCACTTTGGGTTTGCTGCGCAGGTAGAAGGTGGTGGCTGCCTGGGGGTCAATATCCCACAGCAACACTCGCTTGCCGTCGCGTGCCGCTTCAGCGGCGAGATTGACGGCGGAGGCGGTCTTGCCCACGCCGCCCTTGATACTGTAAAGCGCCAGCATCTGCATGGGAAACTCCTTGATTGGTAACTGTTTTAGTCTAACCGATTGGCCCACACGGATACGTGACGTTTCTATGACGGCGGCGGTGGTAGTAGCGTCACACCGCTGTGATACACGCCGAAAGTCGGTCGTTAATAGCCGATAGAATGGCTTTCCTTCCCCTCAAGAATACCTACAATGGAGTGCTTATCGCCAACATGCACGCAATGCGCACCGTTATTTAGGCGATACAGTGATAGACCTCCTAATAAAGTCACCATAAAAATCGATAAAAAAGGATCTACTATGACGCTTACACGCTCAATGGCTCGTTTCACTGCCGGCTTGGCCGGTGCGGCACTGCTTTCCGCTTCTCTATCAGCACAAGCTCGTGAACTCTCGGTTTCTACCGTTTTGTCTGACGCTTTCCCCTGGGGTCAGGCGGCGGAGAAGTGGGCAGAATTGGTCGAGGAACGCAGCGGTGGTGAACTCACGCTGCGCGTTTACCCCAACTCTCAACTGGTTTCCGGCGACCAAACCCGCGAATTTTCCGCTATGCGTTCTGGTCTAATCGACGCTGCTGTGGGCTCGACGATTAACTGGTCGCCCCAGGTGCCGGAACTCAATTTGTTCTCCTTACCGTTTTTCATTCCCGATGAAGCCGCCGTGGATGCGGTCACCGGTGGTGAAGCGGGGGAGCTAGTGTTTGAAGCAATCGAATCACGTGGGGTTATCCCGTTAGCCTGGGGTGAAAACGGTTTCCGTCAGGTTTCCAATTCGCGCGGGCCAATCAGCCAGCCGGATGACTTGGATGGTCTGAAGATTCGTGTGGTGGGTTCGCCGTTGTTCCAGGATACGTTCTCAGCACTGGGCGCCGATCCCACCCAAATGAGCTGGACCGATGCTCAGCCAGCGTTAACGACTGGTGCGGTAGATGGCCAGGAAAACCCGCTTTCGGTGTTTGACGTGGCGCGTATTGATCAAGTGGGCCAAGAGCATTTAACACTCTGGAACTACATGAATGATCCGCTGATTTTTGCCGTTAACCAGCAGGTTTGGCAGTCGCTCGATGAAGAGCAGCAAACCATGCTGCGTGAAACCGCCAAGGAAGCTGGGGAGTGGGAAATCGCCATGACCCGTGAAGAGGAGAGCGAACGCTTAGCGGCGATTCAAGAGCGCGGTGTGACGGTGACCGAGCTTTCTGATGAGCAGTACCAGGCGTTTGTCGATGCGACACAGTCCGTTTATGAGAAATGGGCGCCGCGCATTGGTGAAGAAGTGGTCAACGCCGCACAAACGGCTATCGACGCACGTTAATTACCTATGATGTTCTAACTCCCGGCCCTCAAGGCTGGGAGTTTTTTGCTGTGAGGCTGCCATGAAAGGCTTTCCTGATGCACGCCCCGAGCACTGGCTGGGCGCGCTGGCGTTAATCATTATCTCATTGATCAGCCTGGGTAATGTCATTACCCGCTATCTGACCGGTGGCTCTTTTTCATTTACGGAGGAGTTTTCGGTGTTTTTGTTGGTAGTGCTGACGTTTGCCGGGGCCTCGGTGGCGCTGCGGCGCAACCGCCATATCCGTATTGGCTTTCTGGAACGGGCACTGCCACCCAAATACCGTCGGGCTCTGATCCTTTTGCAAGCGCTGTGCGGTGCCATTGTGCTGGGTTTGATCACTTGGTATGGCGGCAAGTTGGCTTGGCAGGAGTACCAGTGGGAGTCGCTTTCGCCGGGGCTGGGGTTGCCTCAGTGGTGGTATTTAGTCTGGTTGCCAGTGCTTTCCGCGGCCATGTTATGGCGCTTGTTCCAGCAAACCGCTGACCGTTTGACGGGGAGGCTCACCGATGAGCCCTGATGTTTGGATGATTCTGGCCTTTGCAGGCTTGCTGATTGCGGGTGTGCCGGTGGCGTTTTCATTAGCGCTTTCCGGGGCTGTCGGTATCGTGCTTGGCTTGTCTCCGGATATGCTGGCGACCCTGGGCACTAATACCTATAACAGCATCGCCAAGTACCCCTTGATTGCGATTCCGTTATTCATTTTAACCGGGCTTATCTTTGAGCGTTCCGGTGTGGCGCTTCGCTTGGTGCGTTTTGCCCAGGCGCTGATTGGCCCTCGCCACGGCGGCTTGGCGCTGGTCGCGGTGTTGGTGTGTATGATTATGGGCGGCATGAGCGGCTCTGGCCCTGCCGATGCGGCGGCCGTGGCGATGGTGATGCTGCCCAGCATGACCAAAGCGGGCTACCCCAAGCCGTTTTCGGCCACGCTGATTGCGGCCTCAGCCTCGACGGCGATTCTTATACCTCCTTCAGTGGCACTGATTCTTTACTCGATTGTGGTGCCCGGTGTTGATTTGCGGGCGCTGTTTGCGGCGGGGCTGTTTCCTGGCATGTTGGCGGGGATAGCACTGCTGGTGCCTGCCATGATCGTTTCCAAACGCTATGGTTGGGAGGGCGGCACGCCGGTAGAGGGCGCTGAACAGCTCAGTGTGCGCACCACCTTTAAGCAGGCGATACCGGCGCTGTTTGCGCCGGTGCTGATTTTAGGCGGCTTGCGTTCAGGCTTGTTTACACCCACTGAAGCCGCCGTGGTGGCGGTGGCCTATGGCGCGATTGTCGGGCTTTTTCTTACTCGCGAACTGTCGCTACGCGATTTGTGGGAACTGTTAGGCGAGGCGGCGATTATCTCGGGGGTGGTGATGCTGATTATCGCGCTGGCCGGTATTTTTGCCTGGGCGGGCACCATGCTGGGCACCTTCCGCCACTTGGCGGAGTGGATCATTAGCCTGACCGATAACGGCGTGCTGCTGCTTATTCTGGTGATGTTGGCGGTGCTGGTCGCCGGGATGCTGCTGGATGCGATCTCGATTTATCTGATTATGATGCCGATCTTGATACCCGTGATGCAGCACTTTGAATGGAACCCGGTGTGGTTCGGCATTCTATTGGCAATGAACATTGCTATTGGCCAGTTTACCCCGCCGGTGGCTGTGAATTTGATGGTGACGACCGAGGTGGCCAAAATTCGTTTGGAGCAAACGCTCGGCTGGGCGCTGCTGTTTGTGGTGGCGATGGGGTGTGCGCTGGCGCTGGTGGCTATTTTCCCCGCTATCGCGCTGTGGCTGCCTACCGTGTTGGGCTATAACGTTTGATGCGGGCTCAGAAATTAGTGATCACAAGGCATTGCTCATGTCTAACAAGCAGCGCATATCCTTATCCCCTATGCCAAAACGGTATAGGGATTAACGCTTACTAAACGTTACCAACCACTAAACTACTATCTACCAAGCTGAAATGCGTTTTAAATAGCGATAGGTACTGCGGCATGTCGTTAAGCACGCTTTTTTCGCTAAAGGCTTAGTTTTTCGCTAAAGTAGTATTAGCAGGCAGCCAACGGGTGCTTGTAACAGATTGTCTTAAAAACAGTTTGTCTTGAAAATAGAATGTCTTGAAAAACGTTTTGGAGCAAAATCACCTATGGGAACAATTCACTAGGTGAGCCCAAAGCGTGCAGTGCTCATAACATCAATATAAAGAGGTGTGTTCATGAAACGCCATACGTTTTCTACCGCTGCTTTCTCCGGTGCGCTACTGGCCGCCGCTGCTTTCGCCTCTCCGGCGATGGCACAGGATGACGAGCAATTCATCACCATCGGCACCGGTGGCCAAACCGGCGTTTACTACGTCGTAGGGCAGTCGATCTGTCGTTTGGTTAATCGTCTTGAAGACGCTGATATTAAGTGTAACGCACCTTCCACCGGTGGTTCTGTCGCCAATATCAATGGCATCAAGTCCGGCGAATTGGACATGGGTGTCGCTCAATCGGATGTCCAGTACCAAGCCTACAATGGTACCGGGAATTTCGAAGGCGAGCCCTATGAGGACCTGCGGGCTGTGTTCCGTGTCCACGGTGAGCCATTGACCCTGCTTGCACGTGCTGATTCAGGCATCGAGACACTCGATGATTTGGAAGGAAAGCGCGTCAATATCGGTAACCCAGGCTCAGGCCAGCGCAACACCATGGAAGTGGTGATGGAGGCCAAGGGTTGGACCGAAGATACTTTCTCTTTGGCATCTCAGCTTGATGCGGCCGAGCAAGCAGCGGCGCTCTCCGATAATAACGTCGATGCCATGGTGTATGTCGTTGGCCACCCCAACGGTTCCATCCAAGAAGCCACCACCACGGTTGATGCTCGTTTGATTCCGCTGAATGACGAAGACATTCAAGGCATCATCGATGAATACCCCTACTACTCCGCATCGGTCATTCCGGGTGGTCTGTATCGCGGCAATGACGAAGATGTCGAAACTTTCGGTGTAGCAGCAACATTTGTCACCACCGCTGAAGCTGACGAAGAAGTTATCTACCAGACTGTAAAAGCGGTTTTTGATAACTTTGATCGTTTCAAGCAGCTGCATCCGGCTTTCGAGAACCTAGTTCCAGAAGAGATGGTAACTCAGGGCCTTTCCGCACCGTTGCATGATGGGGCGGCGCGTTACTACCGTGAGCAAGGCTGGATTGAGTAATCCTTCAGCCTGAGGTGTTGCTACCTTAGTAAGAAATGCGCGGTTACCCCAGGGTGCCGCGCATTTTGGTTTAGAATGTTGATAGGGCACTTAGAATGTTGATAGGGCATTTCGATATGGCAATGATGCGTCAATCGACTCGGAGCAGGGCAGTCATATGACAGAAGATAAGAACAGGCCTTCGGGAGCCGGAGGAGACTTGGAGGATATGGTCGCCTCCAGCGACACGGGAGCCCGCAAACCGGCCGGTATGCCCGGCAAGCTCTTGGTAAGCATTGCGGCAGCGTGGTCCCTTTTTCAATTGTGGATTGCATCCCCAGTGCCCTTCGTTCTGGGCTTTGGCGTGTTTAGTGCCACGGAAGCCCGCTCTATTCACTTAGCCTTTGCGCTTTTTCTGGCGTATATGGCCTACCCAGCACTTAAGCGCTCCCCGCGCGACCGTGTGCCGATCCAGGATTGGGTGCTGGCAGCGGCGGCGGCCTTTTGTGGCGCTTACATGTTCATGTTTTATGAGCAGTTATCGCAACGCCCCGGCGCACCGATACTGCAGGACGTGATTATTGGCATCGCCGGGATACTGCTGTTGCTCGAAGCGACACGTCGAGCGCTTGGCCCGCCGTTAATGATTGTGGCGTCAGTTTTTCTGCTTTATAGCCTGGCTGGCCCTTGGATGCCGGGGATTCTTTCCCACGGTGGGGTGAGTCTCTTTGGTTTGATTAATCATCAGTGGTTAACAACTCAAGGGGTCTTCGGTATTGCGCTGGGCGTCTCAACCAGCTTCGTATTCCTGTTTGTTTTGTTCGGTGCTCTGCTCGATAAGGCGGGTGCTGGCAATTACTTTATCAAAGTGGCGTTTTCACTGCTTGGTCACTATCGCGGTGGGCCAGCGAAAGCCGCCGTGGTGGCCTCTGCCATGACCGGTCTGATTTCTGGCTCCTCAATTGCCAATGTGGTGACCACCGGTACCTTTACGGTGCCGATGATGAAGCGTGTTGGGTTTTCCGCGGAAAAGGCGGGTGCTGTCGAAGTGGCATCGTCGGTCAACGGACAGATTATGCCGCCGGTGATGGGGGCAGCCGCTTTTTTGATGGTCGAATATGTCGGTATTTCTTATGTCGAAGTGATTAAGCATGCCTTCCTGCCCGCGCTGATTTCCTATATCGCGCTGGTCTACATCGTTCACCTTGAGGCCCTAAAAGCCAATATGAAGGGGCTGCAAAGCAGCAATCCACCTAAGCCGCTGGTCAATAAAGTGATCGGTTTTCTTGGTGGCTTGCTACTGATGATGGTCACCGCGTTGGCAGTCTATTACGGTCTTGGCTGGCTCAAGCCGGTGTTGGGTGAGGCGACGCCCTGGGTGGTGGCTGTTGGGCTTACGGTTATTTATATCGCTCTGCTCAAGCTGGCGGCCGGTTACCCCGAGCTTGAGCTCGATGATCCTAACGAACCGATCTACTCACTACCCCAGACTAAGCCGACAGTGCTGGTTGGCTTGCAGTACATCCTGCCAGTAATTGTGCTGGTCTGGTGTCTGATGGTGGAGCGCTTATCGCCAGGGTTGTCGGCGTTCTGGGCCACTGTGTTCATGATTTTTATCATTCTTACTCAGCGCCCGATTACATCGATTTTTCGCGGACGCAGCGATATGCGTGCGGATCTGCGTGAAGGTGCGATGGACCTGTGGAATGGCCTGGTCACTGGCGCCCGCAACATGATCGGCATCGGTATTGCGACGGCCACCGCCGGTATTATCGTCGGTGCCGTCTCGCAGACCGGGGTGGGCCTGGTGCTAGCCGAAGTGGTGGAAACGCTGGCCATGGGCAACTTGATGCTGATTTTGCTGCTTACCGCAGTGCTTAGTTTGATTCTCGGCATGGGGCTACCTACAACGGCTAACTACATCGTCGTCTCGGCACTACTGGCGCCGGTCATCGTCAACTTGGGCGCTGAAAATGGCTTGCTGGTGCCGTTGATTGCGGTACACCTGTTCGTTTTCTACTTCGGCATCATGGCCGACGTTACCCCGCCGGTGGGGCTTGCGTCCTTTGCGGCGGCGGCAGTATCCGGTGGTGACCCTATTCGAACCGGTTTTCAGGCGTTCTATTACAGCCTTCGTACCGCAGCACTACCGTTCCTGTTCATCTTTAATACCGACCTGCTGCTCATCGATGTGACCTTCCTTCAGGGGGTGCTGATCTTTGTAGTGTCGACCATCGCGATGCTGATTTTCGCCGCGGCGACCCAGGGCTTCATGATTACGCGCAACCGTTGGTATGAGTCTATTGTACTGCTGCTGATTGCGTTCACGCTGTTCCGCCCCGGCTTCTGGATGGACATGATTCATGATCCCTACGAATCCATCCCGCCCGCGCAATTTGTCGAAGCATTGGGTAGTGTCGATGAAGACTCCACGCTGCGCTTGCAGATTGCCGGTCTTGATGATTATGGCGATCCCATGACCACTTACATGACATTGCCGGTGCCTGAAGGTGAAACAGGTCAAGAGCGGCTTGATAACTTGGGTATGGAGCTATTTATTGAAGATGGCACGGCGACCGTTGATATGGTGACCTACGGCAGCCAAGCGGCTGAACTCGGTTTCGACTTCGATCAAGAAATCATCGAAGTGTTAGCCCCCGTGAACCGCTGGACGAAAGAGATCATGTGGATTCCTGCCTTCTTGCTCTTTGGGTTGATTGTGTTGATGCAGCGTCGGCGTCGTGATGACACCCAAGCGACCGCCACCGCATGAAGGAGAGTGCCATGTACAGTAAGATCATGTTGCCGGTGGATTTGAACGAGGAGGCTTCCTGGACGAAGGCGCTGCCCACGGCATTGACGCTATGCCGAACTTTCGGCGCCTCGCTTCATGTGGTTACGGTACTGCCGGACTATCGCATGCCCATGGTGGGTTCCTACTTCCCCAAGGACTTCGCCCAAAAAGCGCATGTCGCGATCACCGATGCGCTTCACGCGTTCATCAAAACGAATGTGCCCGATGATATTCAGGTGCAAAGTGTCATTGTGGATGGTTCGCCTTGGGAGGCCATTATCAAAGCCGCTAAGAAACTGGATGTGGATCTGATCGTCATGGCCTCTCACAATAAGCGTAAGTTTGTCGATTATGTGCTCGGCCCTAATGCAGAGCACGTTGTGCACCATGCCAAAATGTCGGTAATGATTGTGCGCTAGACATTCAAAGCGTCACGTAGCAAAAACCAAAAACTCCGGGCAGCTAGTCCGGAGTTTTTTATGGCTGGTACCTAAAGTTGGCTACATACGCTTTTGCTAACGCAGCAATTAAATTGGCGTTTTAAGACCTTCTCATGGATTTTTTGTACGCATAACCTTTCAGGCAACGCCTCGTGTCTTCAGGTCAGCTACATTAAGAGAGCATTAAGAAAGCACTGAGAGAATGCACTGAAAATAGTGTTAAGCCATTAAGTTGGCATTAATGCCAGCAGCGCTAACAAGCGCTAATGCTTTGAGGTAAATCCTGAATTCAGGACCTAGTATCAGGTACAACAGGAGTGATGCCATGAATGCGGCTACAACAAAAACAAACCACCATTCAGATCAGCCCAGCGTTAAAATTACTATTAATAAGGTCGGATTGGATCGGCCTAGAGCGTGGTTGGCCGCGGGTGTAGAGGATTTTCGCCGCGCAACGGTGGTCAGTCTTTCGTATGGCATGTTTTGGGTCGGCTTGAGTATTGCTATCACCCTGGGCGCATTCACGCTGGGGTACTGGTATTGGCTGCTACCCATGATTGCTGGCTTTATGTTTATTGGGCCCTTGGTCGCGGTAGGTTCGTATGGCATCAGCCGAGCCTTAGAACGGGGGCAAGTGCCTAACCTGGGGGATGCATTCGGAAGCTGGAGACCCCACGCCGGTCAATTGGCGATGATGGGCGTCATGATGATGATCTTCTTTCTGGCCTGGATTCGTTTGGCTACTCTGCTGTTTGCCCTGTTTTTTGGTTTCGAAGTTCCCAGCCCCGCCACACTGTATACCGCGCTACTGACGACGTCTGAAGGGTTGGGCATGCTCGCTGTCGGTACGATCGCTGGTGGCATTTTAGCCTTCGGCGCGTTTGCTATTAGCGTCGTAGCGATACCCACACTGATGGATCAAGACTTAACCTTTATGGAAGGGATTGAAGCCAGCGTACGCTGTGTTGCCCGGAACTTTCGCGTAATGCTGTTGTGGGCGGTGATTTTAACGCTGTGTGTGTTGGTGGGTGTGATGACATTCTATATTGGCTTGGCGCTAATCTTGCCAGTATTAGGTCACGCCAGCTGGCATGCCTATGAAGATTTAGTGCGCTTCGACCCGATTGAGAAAATTAGCTCGTAACTCGACTTTGAATTGCAAATAACGCTTCCATTACGAAAAAAACATTACCAAAAAACAGTATTGAGCCTGACCTATTTAAGGAGATAGCGTAATCTTTATGCTGTCTCCTTTTATTTCTGGGCATTTAAACCAACGGGTCTTTTGGCGTGAGGTGTTTACTGTGAAAGCGTTATTAATGGGGTGGGTTGTGCTGATATTCAGCACTCCCCTAGCGGGACTCGCTGAAACAGCCGATGACTTAGAGGAACCCAGTGGACCGGTTATTTTGACCGTTAGCGGTAATGTTGGCCTTACGAACGTTGGTAGTGAGGCGCAGTTTGACCGCGCCATGTTAGAGGCGTTACCACAGCACGAGTTCGATACCACCACACCCTGGACAGAAGCTAGTAACCACTATCGCGGACCTTTAATGCGCGACCTGCTGGCGCGTTTAAACGCGGAAAGCGATACGGTACACGTCGCCGCCCTGAACGGCTACGAAGCGGAAATACCAGTGAGCGATTTTGAAGAGTATGACGTTATCTTAGCCCTCGAAAAGGATGAAAAAGCGATCCCCATTCGTGAGTACGGTCCGTTATGGGTACTTTATCCCTTTGATCAGGATGAAGCGCTGTTAAGCGAAAAAATACGCTTCAGGGCGGTATGGCAGGTTATGCATATTGATGTCCGCTAGCGCTTCAACCGTACAGGCTTCCAGCCTGCTGCGTTATCCCCGCCGTTTTAAGCTCGTTGCCATCGTTGCGGTATCGCTATTTGCCGCGGCGTTGGTCGTCGCTACCCTGGCTGCCTGGCGGCAGGAAAATCTCACTCAGAGCCTGCGTGAAGATACCGCCTGGGTGGTTTATAAGCTGGACCGCGATGCGGTACAGCTTATAAACCATTTGCTGGCAGTCACGCGTGAACCGCTTACAACCGAGACGCATGATGAGCTAAACCTTCGCTTTGAGCTGTTATATAGCCGCATTACGTTGCTCAATGAGGGTGAGGTCAGCACGTTATTGCAACAGATTGGTACTGCTCGGGAATTATTGGGCCAAATCCAGCAACAGCTGGATGTGCTGGATAGTATGTTTTATCCCTATGGTGGGCCTGAAATCGATGGGAGAATTGATCCATTACCGGTGGCGGTGCTGGAAGAGGAATTGCAGGCGCTAACGCAGTTAACAGAGCGCCTGGTTATTGCGATTAATGGCTATTTGGCCGAGTCGGCGACCGAAGAGCGCGCCCAGCTTAGCCTGCTCTACAAGCTCCTCATGTCACTAATCGTCGGAATGAGCTTAGCGGCTTTTCTGGTGATTGCTTTCCTGGTGCGCGAAATGCGCGAAAGTGCGGCGGTCAGGCGTGAGCAGGAGCAATTAGGCCAGCAATTGGAAGTTACTGCCAAACAGGCGCAGGCGGCGAATCAAGCAAAGTCAGACTTCCTCGCCATGGTCAGTCACGAAATTCGTACCCCGCTGAACGGTGTGATTGGAATGAGTGAATTATTACGTGAATCGGCGAGTCCCGCTCAGGTAGAGGATTACGCTCACACGATTCACGATAGTGCCAATCAACTGCTGGCAATGATCAACGAAATCCTCGATTTTTCTAAAATCGAAGCAGGCCACCTGACCCTGGAAACATCGCCTACTGCGCTAAAACCACTTATTGATAGTGTGGTGGTACTGCTTGCACCCAGGGCAGAAGTTAAAGGATTGACGTTTACGGTTAACATCGACCCACTGGTACCTGCCTGGGTGTTGATCGATGCTGCCCGCCTGCGGCAGATCCTGCTAAACCTGATCGCCAATGCGATCAAGTTCACTGACCATGGCGAGGTAAGCGTCAAGGTCTCCTCTACGGTAGAACAGCTATTATTTGAGGTGATCGATACCGGTTGTGGCTTGAGCGAGCAGCAGCAAGAGCGGCTTTTTGAGCCTTTTCAGCAGGCGGATGAGTCAGTGGCCCGCCGCTTTGGTGGAACGGGGCTGGGGCTGGCGATCTGCAAGCGGTTAAGCGAAGCCATGCAAGGGCGGTTAGGGGTCAAGAGCCAATTAGGCCAGGGAAGTATCTTCTGGTGCCAGTTGCCCTTGGTAGAAGTCGATCCTGTTTCAGCGTCACTGCCCGTGATACCTAAACGCGATTTTTCCGGCACAACGCTGCTGCTAGTGGAGGACAATGCGGTCAACCGCAAAGTCGCTATTGGCTTGTTATCGCGCCTAGGCTGCGATGTGATCTGGGCAGAGAATGGTCATGACGCCTTGGCAATGGCCCAGTCACAGCAGGTACAACTCATCTTTATGGATATCCAGTTGCCCGATATAGATGGCTTGTTGGTCACTCAGCGCTTACGCGAACAGGGTGGCTGGCTGGCGAGTGTTCCTATCGTCGCCATGACGGCAGGCGGCGCTGAAGATGATCGTCAACGCTGCCTAGCTGCGGGCATGAATGATTACATTACCAAGCCACTGTCGCTTTCGGCGTTAAGTAATGTGCTGGCGTTACAGCTTTTTGCCGCTCCCGACACGGCTCCTGTACCAGCATTAGCGGGAACACAAACGCCAACCGAGGAGCCGCCGTTACTGAATGTCGACACTCTCACTATGCTGAAAACGTCACTGGAAGAGTCGAGCCTGAGCCAACTGGCGATGCTTTACCATCAGCAAGTCAGCGATTACACCGAGCAACTGGCTGCTTGTCTGGTGGCAACACCACTGACACCAGAGCAGCACCATCAAGTCATGCGTTTGGCGCACCAGCTGCGCGGCGAGTCAGTGAGCATGGGCGCTGACCAGCTAGCCGAATTGGCGAAGCAGTTGGAGATATTGGCCAAGACAGAGCAAGCCACCACAAGCCAGCTCAATGATGCTTTCAGCACGTTAAAGCTTGCCGCTGTGCGCACCCATGCCGCTCTGGAGAGGTGGTGTCGTGACCATTTATCCCGTTGAAAAGGGCATTATTACGGCGGCTAGTCAGCAGGCAGACGCTTGGAACGCAGCGTCGGAATTAGCCGACGCTCTCTATCACGCACACTTGGGCTTCGTGCTGTTCTTCTGCAGTGCGGAGTATGATTTAGCGGAGCTGGCGGCCGCATTAGAGCGAAGCTTTCCCTCCACGCCGCTTAGCGGCTGCACTACCGCTGGGGAAATAACGCCGCTTGGTTATGATCGCGGTTCGATCGTCGCGATGGGCTTTGATCGTCGTTGGTTCGCCATCGAAACAGCGCTGATCGATGACCTGGATCATTTTGAGTTGACCAACGCTCAGCCGCTAGTCGATACACTCTTGGAGCGTTGCCGTCGACAGGCCGTCGCGCCTATTAATGAGCACAGCTTTGCGCTCACCTTATTGGATGGCTTATCGAGTCGCGAAGAGCAAGTGCTTGCCACCTTGGATGCCGCGCTGGGGCGTATACCCAGCTTTGGCGGCTCTGCCGGCGATGATAATCATCTCAGCCATACCCACGTGTACACCGCCGGGCGCTTTTATACCCGGGCTGCGGTGGTGGTGATGATTAATACCCAGTTGCCCTTTGACGTCTTTTCGACTCACCATTTGACCCCAATGGCCCACAAACTCGTGGTAACGGAGGCGAATCGTGAGCAACGGCGGGTAATAGAATTGAATGGTTTGCCCGCCGCGAAGGTGTATGCCGATTTGGTTGGGGTTGCGCCTGAACAGCTCAATGCAGCGATTTTTGCTCGTCACCCTTTAGCGGTGCGTATCGGTGGGCAGCACTATGTGCGCTCCATCCAGAGCGTTAACCGCGACAGCAGCCTGAGTTTTTACTGTGCAGTGGAAAATGGCATCGTGCTCACGGCCATGCAACCAACACCGCTGCTCGATGATCTCAATGTCATGCTTGAAGGCGTGAGTGCCCGGCTAGGCGCGCCTAGCGTCATCATTGCCTGCGACTGTTTTTTACGCCGTATGGAGCTTGAAGCACTGGATCATTTAGACCAGGCGTCGCAACTGCTGCGCCAGTCCCGGGTGGTGGGGTTCAATACCTATGGCGAACAACACCATGGTATGCACGTGAATCAAACGTTTACGGGGGTGGCGTTTGGATCTCTTCCAGCTAACGACGTTTAACACCGACTCACCGGAACGCAGTGACACCACAGGCGCCACTCAAGCGGCTGCAATGGCAGCGCTGCGCGAAGAGAATCGCCGTCTTCGCAAGGTCTGTCAGGCGCTAATGGAGCGCGTAGAAGGCGAGGGCAATGCTGAGGGCGCTCCTTACGCTGCCTTTGAACGTTCGGTGTTATTGGCGGAACAGGTACGTGAACGTACCGATACGCTGCACCGCACGTTAGACGAGTTGGGCCAGGTCAATACGCGTTTATTGGCTGCAAAAGCCGACGCGGAAGCGGCCAATTTGTCTAAAACAAAATTCCTCGCCGCGGTGAGCCACGACCTGCTGCAGCCATTAAACGCTGCCCGTCTGTTTGCCAGTGCCCTAGAAACCCATGCACTGCCTGAGGCTTCCCAAGCCCTAGTGGGCCATATCGGCCGTTCACTAAAAGATGTTGAAGGCCTCCTGGGCACGCTGGTGGATATCTCCCGCTTGGATGCAGGCGTACTACACGCCGATAAAGCACCGTTTGCGGTAAGCACACTGCTGGACGCGCTGGCGGAGGAGTACCGTCAAGTGGCTGGCGTGCGGGGGTTGGCGCTGCACTATGTGCCCTCAAGTGCGGTGATTGAATCCGACTTGGCGCTGCTGGCGCGGGTGATTCGCAATTTCCTGAGCAACGCCGTGCGCTATACCGAGCATGGCCGCGTGTTGCTGGGCTGTCGGCGCCGTCGCGAGGGGTTGGAAATTATGGTCGGTGACACCGGCCCTGGTATTCCCGAGCAGCAGCGCGAAGCCATCTTTCTCGAATTCCGGCGTGCCAACCATCCCCAGGGCGCCCACTCGCGTGGCTTGGGATTGGGGCTGGCGATCGTTGATCGTATCAGCACGATGTTAGAGCAGCCGGTATCGCTCGCTTCCCATCCCGGCGTGGGCGCACTGTTCTCGATCACCGTGCCTTACGCGACGGCCTCTATCTCGACGCTGCCAGCAGCACGCTACAGCGCCCTTGCCGTTGAAATGGAGGATCCGCTGCAGGGCTGTATCGTGTGGGTGATCGACGATGACTTGGCCATTATCGAAGGCATGCAGGCCCTATTAGGGAGTTGGGGATGTCGAGTTCGTGCGGCTGCCACGGTGAGTGCCCTCGAAGCCGCCAGCGATGGTGAGCGTCCTGCGGTACTCCTGGTGGATTATCATTTGGGTGACCACCGTGAAACCGGCATTGATTTAGCCGCGCGACTGCAGCGCCGTTATCCAGGCTTGGCAGCGGTGGTGATTACTGCCAATCACGAGGCGGAGATTAAGCGCGCAACCCGCGAAGCGGGCATGTACTGCCTGCTCAAACCGTTAAAGCCCCTGCGGCTGCGCATGCTGCTAGCCACACTGCTCAATAAAGCCTAACGCGTGCGGTTGGCCCGGTGAAAGCTTAGATCTTCCTCGCCTGCGATAACAATGGCGTGAACCCGGCTCGTGGCATTCAGCTTGCGCAGAATCGCCGAGACATGGGTTTTGACGGTCGTTTCGGCAATCAACAACTCCCGGGCAATATGCTTGTTCGACATGCCTGTCGTCATGCACGCCAACACCTCTAACTGCTTATCGGTTAAACGCGCCAACCGCTCGCTGGTCGATGAAGCATTTGCAATGGGTGGCACCGCAGAAGTGCGCGGTGCTGGGCGACGCATGATATCGGGCGGCAGGTAGAGCTGGCCTTCAAGAATCTGCGTTAACGCCGCCAGCAGCGCTTCCCGGGGTGTGGATTTGGGAATATAGCCCACCGCGCCGAGGGTAATGGCATCGAGTACCAGCTGGCGCTCTTGATGTGCAGAAACAATCGCCACCGGCAGCCATGGAAACACCTCGCGCAGGCGGGTCAGCCCCTCTAGCCCCTCGGCATCAGGCAGGCTTAAATCCAGTAGCAGCAAATCCAACTCCGCATGCTGTTCCACCAACGTCATCGCATCAGCGAGACTCTCCGCTTCCGCCAGTTGGCTGCCTGCCAAGCCCCCGCTAATCACGGTTTGCAGCGCATCACGGAACAGCGGGTGGTCATCCGCCACCAACAGGGAATACATGGCGTCTCCTACCAAGGGATGAGGGCTAATCCTGCCATCGGGCTATATCGCCATTTGCTTTAGTGAACAACACTGTTTAGGCACCTTAAAAAAGCACCTTTAATAATCATAATACTCAGGAGCAATACAATGATCTACGCCAACCCTGATGATACCGGTTCTGTGGTGTCATTTGAAAAACGCTATGGCAACTATATCGGCGGCGAGTTTGTCGCCCCGGTGAAAGGTCAGTACTTCGATAATATCAGCCCCGTCAATGGCCATGTCTTCTGCGAAATCCCCCGCTCAACGGCAGAGGATATCGATAAAGCGCTGGATGCGGCCCACAAGGCGGCGCCTGCCTGGGGTAAAACCTCGGTTCAAGAGCGCAGCAATATCCTGCTAAAAATCGCCGACCGTATTGAGCAAAACCTCGAAATGCTCGCCGTTGCCGAAACCTGGGATAACGGTAAAGCGGTGCGTGAAACCCTTAACGCCGATATCCCGTTGGCCGTCGACCACTTCCGCTACTTTGCAGGCTGTTTGCGTTCGCAAGAAGGCACGGCGGCCGATATCGACGCGAACACCGTGGCGTATCACTTCCACGAGCCGCTGGGCGTGGTAGGCCAGATTATTCCCTGGAACTTCCCGATCCTGATGGCTGCCTGGAAGCTGGCGCCTGCGCTGGCGGCGGGTAACTGCGTGGTCTTGAAGCCTGCGGAACAAACCCCTGCATCGATCTTGAAAGTGGCTGAAGTGATCGGTGACCTGCTACCGCCTGGCGTGCTGAATATCGTCAACGGCTTTGGCGCTGAGGCAGGGCAGGCGCTGGCCAGTAGCAAACGCATTGCCAAGATTGCCTTTACGGGCTCGACCCCGGTGGGCTCGCATATTCTGAAGTGCGCGGCAGAGAATATTATTCCCTCCACTGTAGAGCTTGGCGGCAAATCCCCCAACATCTACTTTGCCGACATTATGAACGCCGAGCCGACGTTTATTGATAAAGCGGTAGAAGGCCTGGTGCTGGCGTTCTTTAACCAGGGCGAAGTGTGTACCTGTCCTTCTCGCGCGCTCATTCAAGAGAGTATGTACGACGAGTTCATGGCCAAGGTTATTGAGCGCACCCAAACCATCAAGCGTGGCAATCCTCTGGATACCGATGTGCAGGTAGGTGCTCAGGCATCCCAAGAGCAGTTCGACAAGATCATGTCGTACATGGACATTGCCCGCGACGAAGGCGCCGAGTTCCTCACCGGTGGCAATAAAGAAACCCTGGACGACAGCCTTAACAGTGGCTATTACATCCAGCCAACGTTGCTCAAGGGCAACAACAAGATGCGTGTTTTCCAGGAAGAGATCTTTGGCCCAGTCGTGGCGGTGACCACCTTCAAGGATGAGGAAGAAGCGCTGGCGATTGCCAACGACACCGAGTTCGGTCTGGGCGCTGGCCTGTGGAGCCGCGATATCAACGTCGCTTTCCGTATGGGCCGGGGCATTCAAGCCGGGCGAGTGTGGACCAACTGCTACCATCAATATCCCGCCCACGCGGCATTCGGTGGCTACAAGAAATCCGGCGTCGGCCGCGAAACCCACAAGGTGGCGCTTGAGCACTACCAGCAAACCAAAAACCTGCTGGTCAGCTACGACATCAATCCGCTGGGCTTCTTCTAACCCGCCACGTTTTTCTATGTATAGCTAACCCACACCGTCCGGCATCAGCCGGGCGGTAATTGTCAGTCCCCTGACGCTGACTCTACTGATAAGAGCAGTGCTTAAACTGCCGTATCGAAAACTATTAGGAGTTGTATCATGGATAGCACAATGCGCGCGGCGGTCGTTCGTGAGTTTGGCCAGCCGTTGGTCATAGAAGAAGTTGATGTACCTCGCCCCAAGCAGGGCGAAGTGTTGATGAAAGTGGCGGCCTCTGGTGTCTGCCATACCGATTTACACGCTGCTCACGGCGATTGGCCGGTAAAACCCTCGCCACCGTTTATTCCAGGGCACGAAGGCGTTGGGCATATCGTGGCGGTGGGTGAAGGCGTTACCCATGTCAAAGAGGGTGATCGTATTGGTGTACCCTGGCTCTACTCGGCCTGTGGTTACTGCGAGCACTGTTTAGGCGGTTGGGAGACGCTGTGCGAGTCCCAGCAGAATACCGGCTACAGCGTTAACGGCGGGTTCGCGGACTACACCTTAGCGGATGCAGGCTATGTAGGGCGCTTGCCGGATGCCGTTGATTTTATCGAAATAGCCCCGGTGCTGTGTGCCGGTGTAACGGTTTATAAAGGCTTGAAAATGACCGATACCCACCCCGGTCAGTGGGTGGTGATTTCGGGTATTGGTGGCCTGGGCCATATGGCGGTGCAGTACGCTAAAGCGATGGGGCTGAACGTGGCGGCTGTCGATATCGATGACGGTAAGCTAGCCCTGGCTGAGCGTTTAGGCGCCACGGTAACTGTTAACGCCATGAAAACCGACCCAGCGGCCTACCTGAAGAAAACCATTGGTGGCGCTCACGGTGCCTTGGTGACAGCGGTGTCGCCGAAGGCGTTTGATCAAGCGCAGAATATGCTACGCCGCGGCGGCACACTGGTGCTCAATGGCCTACCACCCGGCGACTTCCCGCTGCCAATTTTTAGCACAGTGCTCAATGGCATTACCATACGTGGCTCTATCGTTGGCACGCGCAGCGACCTGCAGGAAGCGCTGGATTTCGCTGCCGAAGGCAAGGTTAAGGCCACGGTCGCAACCGATACGCTGGACAATATCAACGATGTCTTCCAGCGCATGATCGACGGCAAAATCGAGGGTCGTATCGTGTTGGATATGGCGAGCTGACATCGTTCTAGTGTCGTATCTCAGGGGGAGGCAACTCCCCTTTTTAATTTCGGCAGTGTCACTGCTCAGGCACGATTTAATCCCCGCCGTTCCCCTGTTGGCCCAACCAACGGCGCGCCATTCGCTCTGCGTGGGCAAGGTTACTGACAACCGCTAACTGACCTGCTTCGCGCTTAATGCCCGCGCGTTTGAGTTTCAGCGCCATGCGCGGTGACAACCCTACAAATATTACCCCCACCCCATGCTCGCCCAGCTCGCGTCGCAGCGTATCCAGCGCCACCATGGCGGTGGTATCCAGGCTGGGTACATCGCGCATATCCAGAACGACGATTTTTACGCTGTGGTCAATCACTCTGAGTGTGGCAATGGCCTTTTCTGCTGCGCCAAAAAACAGCGGTCCGCTTATCTTATAAAGGGCTACTTCCGGCGGGAAGTGTTCGCTGGTGTTGGGTGCCGCCAAGCGTTGGGTATGAGTCAGCTGTGCCATTCGGCGAATAAACAGCGCGGCGGCTAGGCCAATACCCACGGCCACGGCAACCACCATGTCGAAAATAACCGTCAGTGCGAAACAGATTACCAATACCCATACATCGCTGGCAGGTGCGCTTTTTAGCGTGTGCATAAAATGCCGCGCTTCACTCATGTTCCAGGCAATAATAAACAGAAGCGCGGCCAACGCAGCCATCGGTACATACCCCAACACGCCCGCCAGTGCGACGACGGCCAGCAGCACCACTAACGAGTGCACCAGCGCAGCGACAGGTGAAAACGCGCCACTTTTGATATTGGTCGCGGTGCGTGCCAGTGCGGCCGTGGCGGTAATACCGCCAAAGAAGGGTACCACCAGATTGCCGAGCCCTTGGCCAATCAGTTCGGCATTGGGGTCATGGCGGGTGCGGGTTAGGCCATCTGCGACAACGGCGCACAGCAACGATTCAATCGCAGCGAGTAAGGCGATTGCCAGCGCCGGACCCAGCAGCGCTTGAATCAACGCAAAGTTAATCTCAAGCGGTGAGCCGTCGGCACCAGGGAAATGCCATGGAGCGATAAAGCTGGGCGCAAAGGGAGGTATGCCGCTACCGCTTTCACCCTGAAACTCCCAGCTAAATCGCGAGGCGATCGTATCGACCTCAACGCCACTCATTAGCAGTAGCGAGGCTGCCAGCGTACCCACCGCTAACCCTACCAGCGGGGCAGGTATTGGGGTATTTAAGCGCGGCCAAACGAGCAGTGTTGCTAAGGTGATAAGTCCGACGCTGATCTCCGCCAGCGACAGCGTGGGCAGCGCTTGGCCGATCAGCATCAAGTTATCCAGGGTGCTATCGCCAAGCTTGACCCCCGCCAAACCCAAAAAGTCAGGCAGCTGTAACAGGGCAATCACCACACCAATGCCCGCCGTAAAGCCGAGAATGACCGGGTAGGGCACGTACTGAATCAGGCTGCCCAGCCGCGAAATCCCCAGCGCGACCAAAATAGCGCCTGCCATAAAGGTAGCAATGAGCAGCCCACCCAGACCGTGATTGGCCACAATAGGAAAAAGGATGACCACAAAGGCGGCGGTAGGGCCGGAGATGTTAAACCGTGAGCCGCCGGTTAAGGCGATTACCGCGCCCGCCACAATAGCAGTATAAAGCCCGTGCTGCGGCGGCACGCCGGTGGCGATTGCCAGCGCCATGGAAAGCGGTACAGCCACCACGCCAATCGTTAGCCCGGCCATCACATCGCGCTTTAATTTGGCCAACGTATACCCTTCACGCCAGGCGTTGACTAACGCACTCCCAGGCATCGGGAAAACGTATCCCGAAGATCGATGGTCACGGGACATGGAGCCAGCCTCCTAAAAATAGAGAAAACAAGCCATTACGCTACGCCTACACTGAAATTTGCACAACAAGGCGTTAGTCGCGAGGGCGTTTGCGCATAAAAATCCCGGCGCGCAGGCCGGGATTCGTCTTTTGGGTTAAACACTAACGCCGTTACATTTGGGAATCTTCCGGCGGTTCGCCGATAGTGCCAGGCATTGCCTGCACATGGCCCATCTGTTGACCGGCCAAGGTGAGGAAGTGTAGATGGCGTTCATACTCGGCTACCAGATCACCAATCACCTGACCCCGGGTGTAGCCATTAAGGTCCTTATCCTGCCCGCCTTCAGCCAAGTACACATCCAAGCGTACATAGAAGTCATCGTCCGCCGGGATAAAGCTCGGCGTACGCATGCGATGGGGACAGACTTGGTAAACAAAGCTGGTGGCTTCGCCAAAATCGACTTGTAGCGTCAGGTTGGCTAACGTTTCACCCTCAACGTGTTCTTCGGTCACGTTGGCGGTTTGGCCGCGGCTTTCAAGCTCCTGGGCGAACTGCGTCATCGCAGGGCGAATCGCATGCTCGATGGTGGCCGCCGCACCCGCGCGGTTAGAGGTGTCCAGGGCGCGATCCAAACGCTCCTTCCAGTCGCCACCTGGGGCACTACCGGCAATCATGCGGCGCGCATCGGCCTTGCTGCCTTCCATTTTCAGCGCTTTATACATGCCTATCATGACCGCGAAAATAACCAGCGAGAAGGGCAGTGCAGTGATGACCACGGCACTCTGCAGTGCATTTAAGCCACCGGCCATCAGTAGGGCAATGGTGATCAAACCGATCATTACCGACCAGAAGATACGTAGCTTCACCGGCGCATCATGGTTCACATCGCTCAAAATAGAGGTAAAGTTGGCCAGTACCAGTGCACCGGAATCCGCTGAGGTAATAAAGAACACAATACCCAGTACGGTGACAACCGCCGCGCTAAGGCCAACGTAAGGGTAGTACTCTAGCAGCGTGTAAAGCGTGGTTTGCGGGGTGTTGAGCGCCTGCTCGCCTAGCTCCACAACGCCTTGATTAGCGACCAATTCAATACCGCTGTTACCAAATACCGACATCCACACCATCATAAAGGCCAGCGGAATAAACAAGGCGCCTGCGACAAATTCACGAATGGTACGGCCGCGGGAAATACGCGCCAGGAAAAGACCGACGAACGGCGTCCAGGCAATCCACCAGCCCCAGAAGAAGATCGTCCACCACATCTTCCACTCTTGAGCCCCTTCATCGGCAAAGGCGTAAGTGTCGAAGCTGGCGCCCACAAAGCCTGATAGATAATCACCAGCGTTGTTGACCACTTTATCCAGCAGCACCAGGGTGTCGCCTGAAAAGAGGACAAACAGCATCAACGCCAGCGCCAGCAGCATGTTGAACTCTGATAAGCGACGAATGCCTTTCTCAACCCCAGTGACCACGGAAATCGTCGCGAGTATGACGACCAGGACAATCAGGATCACCTGCACGGTAAGGGTTTCCGGCACACCGAACATATAGGTGAGGCCGTAGTTCAACTGCATCACCCCGATGCCGAGGCTGGTCGCAATGCCGAACACGGTGGAGATGACCGCCGTGATATCCACCGCGTTACCAATCGGGCCGTGGATACGCTTGCCCAGAATCGGATAAAGCGCGCTGCGAATCGCCAGCGGCAGGCGGTGACGGTAGCTGAAGTAAGCCAGCGCCATACCCATCAACACGTACAGCCCCCAACCGGAGAGCCCCCAGTGCAGATAGGTTTGAACGACGGCGTTACGCATCGCTGCCTGGCTTTCCGGGGTTAAATCCGGCGGTGCCAAGTAGTGTGCCACCGGCTCGGCAACGCTGAAGAACAGCAGGTCGATGCCGATACCCGCCGCAAACAGCATGGCCGACCAGGAGAGCAGCGAGAACTCGGGCCGAGAGTGGTCAGGCCCCAGGCGAATACTGCCAAAGCGCGACATGCCGATAGCGACTACAAAGACCAAGTAAGCCACGATGGCGAGCATGTAGTACCAGCCAAACGTTTTGCTCACCCAGGCGAGGCCGGCATCAAAAAAGGCGCCTGCTTGCTCGGTGAACATCATGGTGAGCACTAAAAAGATAAGGATACCGGCCACACTGCCGTGAAAAACCACGGGATTGAGGCGGTCGCGGGAGGGAAGGACGGGATTGTCTTTCGCCATCGAGGTGGACTCCTTGTGTTGAAGGGTGGATGAAATATTTTATTTTGAATGAACGTTCAAATAAAATGCGCGATTAAGCGTCCCCCTTCAAGCTACCCTATCTCCTAGTAGGTTGAATTAGCGTGAGGCCGGCCACCATCTGACCGACATGCGGATACAAAAACGCCCGGAAAACCGGGCGTTAGAACGAATGTTAACGATGACCAGCGTTTATTCGCTATCGGCACCGTCTTTGCTATCTCCGTGGTGACCGCGTTTGCCGTGCTCGCCACGATGCTCTTCACGGACATCGTGCATCGCGCTGCGTAGCGCTTCCTGCTCTTCGTCTGAGAGTATGTCAGCCATCCGTTCGTGATGCTCTTCACGCAGAGCGTGCATGGCTTCACGATGCTCTGCGTGCGCTTCATTGAGCTCCGCCTGCTTCTCTTCCGAGATTTCTGCGCGCTGATATACCTCTTGGCGGCGCTCCTCCATGCGCTCTACCATACGTTCGTGATCAGGGCCTTTGCCTCCGTGGTCGCCGTGACTATCCGCTTGAGCGGTAATCGCTAGCGGCGCAATCGCAATCGCCAGCAGGGCTGGGGCAAATAGTTGGCGAATCGACAGTTTCTTAGTATTGATAGCTTTCATAGCATCTCTCCTGATGAGTTGACGATGCCAGTATCGCTAGGTGGCGTGCAAACCGTTTGCAGATAGTGTGCAACAATCATGATCTTATTGGCTTATGGCAGGTCGTACGGAAATGGGTGAGGGGTCACCTCGTTATCAAGGAGCATCAAAATGTCGCGAACTGAGCTATTTCGCGCGTGGCAGCAGCATGACGCGTTGACTACCCTACGCCGGGTAACCGGCCTGGGAGCGCTTACCTTACTACTGAGTGGGTGTAGCGCTTCCCAGCATATTAGCCAGGGCGAACCCGCGGCCGAGAGTCACCCGCTGCATGAACCCCAGCCCTTTACACGCTTGGACCCGGTCACGTATACGCCAGACGCCTGGCCGCAGGCGTTGAAGGCGAGTGTTTATCTGCCCCGTGGGGCAACGGATACACTGCGCCCAGCCGCCCTGGTGGTGCATGGCGGTGGTTGGCGTAATCGCACACCGGCCGATATGCAGGGCATTGCCGAGCAGCTAGCCGGGCAAGGCTACGTGGCGGTGAATGTTGAGTACCGATTTGCACCTGAATACCGTTTTCCCAGCCAGCTGCATGATTTGCAGCAGGCCATGGCCTGGATTCACGCCAACGCCGATGAGTGGCAGGTGGATGCCGATCGTATCGTGGGCGTGGGCTTTTCATCAGGCGCGCATTTGGTGAGTTTATTGGCGCTCGCGGGCGCCGAAGGGCCGCTGGCGGAACCTTATGGCGGTGAACAGAGCCGGCTGGCCGCGGTGGTGGCGGGTGGCCTACCCAGTGATTTGCTAAAGTTCGATGACGGGCCGCTGGTGGTTGATTTTATTGGCGGCACCCGCGCAGAAGAGACCGAGACGTACCGGCTAGCGTCGCCTGCCTGGCAAATTACCTCACAGGCACCGCCGTTCTTTCTCTTCCACGGCAAATGGGACAAACTCGTGCCGGTGGATCACGCTACGGACTTCTATCAAGCTCTGCAGGACAACAACATCGAAAGCGAGCTGTACCTCCAGCGCTGGCGCGGCCACATCACCAGCTTCCTACTGCGTGGCGGCGCTATTGATGCAGGTATCGCGTTTCTTAATCGGCAGGTTAACCCCTAACCTTCCGGCTGATACTTATAGCCGACGCCATATACCGAGCGGATGATTTCCAGTTCGGGAAGCGCTTCGTGAATCTTCTTGCGCAGCTTTTTGATGTGGCTGTCCACGGTGCGCTCTGAGACGATGCGGTTATCGCGGTACATGTGATCCATTAACTGCTCGCGGCTGAAGATTCGCCCCGGCGCCTGCATCATGACGCGCAATAACTGAAACTCCACCGCGGTCAGGCCCAGGTCCTGCCCGTGGGCAAGGGCTTGCCAGCCGTCTTCGTTTAACACCACCGGGGCGTTTTGCACTTCACTCGGCGCCTCGGCTGCCGCTTGGCTGCGGCGCAGTACGGCTTTAACCCGAGCAACGACTTCACGAGGGCTAAAAGGCTTACAGATATAGTCATCAGCCCCTAGCTCCAGGCCCAGCAGGCGGTCGACCTCTTCTACCTTGGCAGTGACCATGATGATCGCTATGGAAGGCCACAGCTGGCGAATTTCCTTGCTCAGAGTAAGGCCATCTTTACCCGGTAGCATAATATCGAGCAGCACCAGGGCTGGGGAGTGCTGCTCAAGCCACGGCATCACTTCATCGCCGTGGCCCAGGGTGGTCACCTCAAAGCCATGAGTGGTTAAGTAGTCCGCCATCAGGCGGGCAATTTTCGGTTCATCCTCAACAACGAGCAAAGAGGCAGCATGAGACATAGCGGTAGACTCGCTTAGCAGTGAACGGGAAAGCATGGCTTAAAACAGTTTTTAAACACGAATTCTGAAAAACATTAATTAGCGGCCAACAAAGGAAAGCGCAGCGTCCAGCGCAGCCCACCTAGCGTGGAGGGAGAGGGCGTCAGCGTTGCACCATGGGCATTGACCAAGGCACTCGCAATAGAGAGCCCTAGACCGCTGCCGCCACTAGCGCGGCTGCGTGATCCTTCCACTCGGTAGAGGCGCTCGGTCAAACGGGCCAGCTCGCCTTCCGGTACCCCCGGCGTACTATCTTCCCAAGTGACTACTGCCTCCCCTTTCTGAGTCGTGAGCGTAACATGCAGCTCTCCCGGCGGCTGGGTGTAGGCGCAGCTGTTGTCCAGCAGGTTGTTCCAAAGTTGGCGCAGGCGCTGAGCATCGCCACGAATCATAATGCCAGGCTCGATCTTTTCCGTCAGCGTTAAACCGCTGTCCACTAACCAGCGATCAGCGTCAGCCAGTCGGCTAGACAGGCAGTCGCTTAGATCCATCGGCGCCAGTTGTATATCCAGCGCGCCCGCGTCGCTTTGGGAAAGCAGACGTAAATCCGCCACTAAGCGCTCTAGCTGACCCACCTCCTGGGCGAGAGAGCTAAGATTTTCCTGGTTGAGTGGCCGGATGCCATCCTGCATGGCTTCGATCTCTCCGCGCAGTACCGCCAGCGGCGTGCGCAGCTCATGGGCCGTATCTGATACCCAGCGGGCGCGGGCATCACGGCTGGCTTCCAGCGTGGCGGCAAGCACATTGAAATCCCGCGCTAGGCGAGAGAGTTCGTCGCGGCCGCGTTCCGGTAGCCGGGTGTGGTAGTCGCCTTCGGTAAGGCGCAATGTGGCGCCGGCCAATGCCCGGGTACGACGCCCCAGCCACCAGGAAAGCCCGCCCGCCAGTAGCAATGAAGCAACGCAGAGTGATATGACGATAAGTACCAGATTACGCTGCTGGCGCTCCAGGAAGCGGCTCTCCATGCGCTCCATCATTTCCCGCGGCGGCCGGAATCCCAGCGACCCGATAGTGGTTTCACCGCTTTGCAGGGTTAGCCAATGCCAGTTGCCCGAGTTTTCGCGCCCGCTGTTCGGCGGCACGACAAAGCGTCCATCTTCCGCGCGCAGGCTAAAGTCACGCGCTTCACCTAGCGGTGAGGGTCGGTCGCGATGCTCCTGGCCCAGTTCAAAACGAACAATAAACGGCCAGCGTTCCGGTGACTGCTCCAGCCACTCCCAGCTCTGCTGGGTTTCCCAGCGTGTGACAAGACCATCTGCCAGCAGCGTGGCGCGGCGCTCCTGAGCTTGGTTGAGATAGTCGAGAAAGCCGCGGTCAATACTGTAGGAGACGGCCAGAAACATACTGGCTGAGATGGCCACATTGACGCTTAGGATAATCACAAACAGCTTCAGGCCCAGCCGAGAGGGCCGCCATTGGCGTATCGCGGTGAGCATGGTCATTAATGAGTGCCCTCCTCGTGGCTAGGGGTAGAGGGAAGAGTTTTAGGCTGACGCGGGGCACTAAGCCGTTCGCGAACATTCTCCATGCCCAGGTAGAGGCAGGGCACCAGAATTAACAGAATAGCCGTAGCGAACAGCATGCCAAAACCTAGCGAAATCGCCATCGGAATCATAAAGCGTGCCTGCCGCGAGGTTTCCAAGATCATGGGTGCCAAGCCCAAGAAGGTCGTCAATGTGGTCATCATAATTGGCCGTAAACGGCGGGTAGCCGCTGCCACGATGGCGCCCCGGGCATCCATGCCTTCGCGGCGTTTACGGTTGGCGTAGTCAATCAGCACCAGCGCATCGTTAATCACCACGCCAGAGAGCGCGAGCATGCCCAGCAAGCTGATAATCGAAAGCCCGAAACCCATAACCATATGGCCAGCCACTGCACCGACAATGCCAAAGGGGATCGCGGCCAGCACCAGCAGCGGCTGCAAATAGCTGCGAAACGGAATGGCGAGCAGGGCGTAAAGGGCGGCAATCATTAACCACATGGAGGTCCTGAGCGTGGCCAAGTTGTCGGCGGTGTCCTGCTGACGACCGCCCATGCTGACCTCAAGCCCTGGCCAGGTTGCTTCAAGGTTGGGGAACACCTCTTCCTGCAGCGTTGCCAGCACCTGGTTAATGGCCAGATCGCTTTCCGAGTCGGCGGTCACGGTAATAATCCGTCGCCCGTTAATGCGCTCAAGGCTGCTAGAGGCCTGACTGATGGTGATGTCGGCTACCCGTGAAAGTGGCACGCTGAGGCCGTCAGGCGTGCGCACCGGCATGCGGTAGAGCTCATTCAGGCTGTCGCGGTTGTCGTTGGGCAGACGAACCTCAACGCTGATTTCGCTGCGCCCGACGTACTGTTCAAGTGCCGTGGCACCCTGAAGAGGTCCGCGTAGCGCTTCGGCTAAATTGCTGCCTGTGAGCCCCAACGCACGGCCCTCGGCAGAAAGACGCATCTCTAACTGAGGTTTACCGTCGCCCAGGCCGCTGTCGATATCGGTGAGTCCATAGCCGCCCAATGTTTCCGCCAAGCGTTCAGCGGCGGCTTCCAATACCTGCGTGTCCGGGTGGGAAAGGCGCAGGCTGAGCGCCGCGCCGCTGCCGGGGCCGCCGACATCAGCCTCAAAACGCACTGACTGAGCGCCGAGCAAATCGCCGGTTAGGTCGCGCCACTCCCGCGCGATGCGCGACGGTGGCCAAGCCTCTAAACTCTCGCTGGCAATATCCAAACGTACTTCCAGGCTTTCGCCGTCCAGGCGACTGCGCGAGCTACTAAAGCTGAGTGTTTCTTCGCGCTCGCTGAGGACATCGGCGGCGTCGAGCAGTTGTTGGCTAAGCTCACGGCTAACGCTGATATTGCTGCCAATGGGCAGCGTTACCGTTGCCTGCACCTGATCCGATTCGACCCGTGGCATCAGGGAAAAACCCAAACGCCCGCTCATTGCCCAGGAGAGGGCGATCAGCAGAATGGCGATGCCCAGCGAAATACTCAGCAGGCGTTGGTTCAGCGCGCGCTGCAGAAACGGTTCGAACTGACGATAGGTGAAGTGGTGCAAGCCGCCCTGAAGGCGCTGGCGAAGTGATTCAAGCGGACGCTGCCACGCTGGCGTTTGGCGCGGTTTGCGGCTATGTGCTAAGTGAGCGGGCAGTATGACGAGCGCTTCCAGCCAGGAGATCAGAAAGACGGTCACCACCACCACCGGCACCGTGGCAAAGATTAGCCCCAAAAAGCCGGGTAAAAACAGCAGCGGCAGGAAGGCGACAATATTGGAAAGAATCGCAAACGTAAGCGGCGTGGCGATCTCGCTGGCGCCTTTCACCGCTGCATCGCGCAGCGAGTAACCCTCTTCCCGGTAGCTGTAGATATTTTCACCAACGATAATGGCGTCATCCACCACGATCCCTAGGGCGATAATAAAGGCGAACATCGACATCATGTTGAGCGAGACGCCGATCCAGGGCAGAAACAGCATGGCGCCTAGAAACGCCGTCGGAATACCCAGGGTGACCCAGAAGGCTAGCCGTGCTTCCAGAAACAGCGCCATGAGTACCAACACCAGCGCTAAGCCCATCCAGGCATTTTTTAACAGTAGGCTAAGGCGGTCTTCGTAAATTTCCGAGCTGTCGCGGGAAATAGCCAGGCTAACGCCTTCCGGCATGCCTGCACGCAGGCGTTCAAGTTCACCGTTGACCGCTTCTGAAATACTGGTTGGGGTTTGATCGCCGATTTGGTACACATCGACGGAGAGACCGGGCTGGCCGTTATAGAACTCTTCGCGATCGGTCTCGGCAAAGCCATCGCTGACCCTGGCGATCTCACCGAGCGCAATCGGAGCGCCCTGGGTGCTAGTGAGTATCGGCAGCTCTGCAAAGGCTTCAGCGCTATTGCGCCGCCCTTGGTAGCGAATTAGCCACTCGCCTTCGGCCGTTGTTAGCTGACCACTGGCAAGGTCAAGCGCCTCTTCGGCGATGCGGCTAGCCAGCTCCTGATGGTCGAGACCAAAGCGCTCGATGGCCTCTTCATCCAGATGGACTTGAATCTCCCGCTCACGGTTGCCGGAAAGCTCAGCACGGGAAATGCCCGAGGTGGCTTGCAGCTCGCCGCGTACATCTTCAGCCGCGTCGTGGAGTGCCTCTAGGCCGACCTGGCCATAAACCTGCAGGCTGAGCACACTGCGAGAGCGTCCCGCCAGGGTGAAACGCGGTGGGTCGGCGGCGCTGGGCAGCGTGGTGATAGCGTTCACTGCCTGCTGAATATCCTGATAGGCGCGCATGACATCAATGCCGTCAATCAGCGTGGCGCTGACGTTGGCGCTGCCTTCGCTGGCCGTCGCGGTCAGCTCGTCGATGCCCTCTACATCGGCAATCGCGGCTTCCACCGGTAGCAGCAGGCTCTGTTCAACGTCTTCTGGCGTCGCGCCAGGATAGCTAATCGTGACTTGCACGACTTCGATGTCAAATTCAGGGAATACTTCCTTTTTAATCGCTAGCGACGCCATTAGGCCGCCGACGATAAACAGCACCATCAATAAGTTGGGGGCTACCCCGTGATCCACCATCCATGCCAATGGGCCGCGTGGTACCTTCATGATTCGTCTCCCGGTTCATCTCCCGCTTGGGCCGGGGTGTCGTTGGGCCGACGAATGCGCACTAGCTGGCCTTCTCGAGGTTGGGCCAAGCCCGCGGTGACGACTTGCTGGCCGGTTTCCAGACCGCTACGAATCAAGGCGTCATCTTCCCCGCGATAAGCCAGCATGACCGGCGTTCGGCGCAGGCGACTTTCCTCATCGACTCGCCACGTTATGTCACCCGGGCGAAGCGCGGCAGAGGGTAGTGATATGAGCTGCTCTTGAATAGCGGGTTGAAAGGACGCACGTAGCACGTCGCCCAGACGCAGAGCCGGGCCGTCGCTCTCTAGCGCCAGAGGGTCGTTTACTGCGATGAGTAGCTGTGCCTGCAGGCCATTCTCTTCCAGGCTGGGCAACATCGACACCAGCGTGCCTTCACGTGTGGCGCCTTCGGGCCAGCCGCGGCTGGTTAACGTCACGCTGCTGCCCGCTTCCAGCCACTGCATCCACTCACCGGGTAGTGAGGCACGCACCCAAAACTGCTCGACGCCCACCAGATGCAATACCTCGGTCCCTTGGCTGAGCAGGCTACCGGCACCGACCAAGCGCTCCTGCACCATGGCCCGCCAGGGAGCGGTGAGGGTTGCGCGTTCAACATTCAGTGCTGCCTGATCGCGCGCCACGCGTGCCTGGGTGAGTTCGGCTTGTGCTTGGCGCAGCTGTGGTTCACGCAGTACCAGCGAACGTCGCTCAGCAGAAAGCTGACGCCCAAAGGATTCGTATTCACTGCGGGCGCGCTGCTGCTCTGCTTGTTCTAAAGCAAGTAACGCTTGCGCATTGGCCAACTGCGCTTCGGCATCTTCCAGGCTTAATGCTAGGTCGGCTTGATCAATAAACGCCACGGCGGCATTCTGTTCAACGACTTGGCCAGGCACCACGCCATCGGCAAAACGCTCCAATTGCCCCGCCACACGGCTGGCTAACATCGCCTCCTGCTCTGCTTCAACGCGCCCAAAGCCGTAAAGATTAGGTGCCTGAACACTCGCGTTTACCGTGACGACATCTACCATAGTAGGTAGAGGCTCCGGCGGAGGGGTTCGCTCAATACGGGGCGGTTGGGTAATAATCCACCAGGCGATCGACAGGGTGCCCACAAGAATCAATAATGCCACCACAGCGCCTATACGAATGCGGCCTCGTTGGTAAGACGATTGGGGGGAAGAGAGGGAGCGTTTTGGTGTCATTACCGCGCGTCATCCGTTGGCTAGGGCGAAAATTCCAGAAAAATAAGCGTATGATGCTAGCATCACGCATTGTTAAGCAGCGATTAGTCAAACAATGTGCAAATAACATGTAATTAACATTTACTTGGCACTCAATCCTTTGGCTTTTACTTACTTGGCTTTCACTCATTTGATAGTAATAGACTGACTGGTCTACTTTAAGTATATGAAAAACAATGTAACCCGCGACAAATTAATTGATAGTGGCGCCCAGCTGATTAGTCAGCAAGGCTACAACGCGACGGGTATTAATGCCGTTTTAAAGGCCTGCGGTGTACCCAAAGGTTCCTTCTATCACTACTTCTCCAGCAAAGAGGATTTCGGGCTGGCGGTGATTGAGCGCTTTGCGGCTGCTTATGACGAAACGCTGGTGGCACTACTGGAAGATAGTGAGACGCCGCCACTTGAGCGCCTGAAACGGTACTTCGCGTCAGGCCGTGACCATATGCACGAGTGCGATCATGCCACGGGCTGCTTGATTGGCAACCTTGGCCAAGAGCTTTCGGGCCAGAGCGACACCTTCCGCGATGCGCTAAATCTTGTGTTTCAGCGCTGGGAACAGCGCTTCGTGCGCTGCCTGCAGGATGCTCAGGCGCGGGGTGATATTGCCAGCCACACCGCACCCGAGGCGCTCGCCAGCTTTATTCTCACCGGTTGGGAAGGTGCCATTCTGCGTGCCAAAACGCTTAAATCCGTCGAGCCGATGGAGCAGTTTGAAACGATTCTGTTCCAGCAAGTACTGGTACGCCCATCGCCATAGCCAGCGATGGACGTGACGTTGAGCGCGTATTAAAAGCCTTCCAAGACCAGTTTGCCAATCGTGCGGTTGCTCTCAATCAGAGCATGTGCGCGCTTTAAATTCTCGGCGTTAATCGGGCCCAATACCTCGCCTAGAGTCGTTTTTAGGCGACCATCATCGACCATAGCCGCTACTTTGGTAAGCAGGTCATGCTGCTTGGCGAGATCATCCGTCGCGAACAGCGGGCGGGTAAACATCAGTTCCCAATGCAGCGACAGGCTTTTCATTTTGAGCTTACGCACATCGATCAGCTCAGGGTCATCAATCAGGGCAAGCTTACCCTGGGGCTTGAGGGCTTCAATAATGGCCTCAAAGTGATGATCGGTCTGGTTAAGGCTAATTACCATATCCACGCCGTCAAAGCCCCCTGCTTTAAGCTCTTGATCAAGCGGCTGGTGATGATTAATCACGGCATCAGCGCCTAGCGACTTCACCCAGGCTTGGCTTTCGGGCCGAGACGCCGTACCAATCACGGTAATATCGGTGAGTTGTTTAGCAAGTTGCACCAGGATCGAGCCAACGCCTCCCGCGGCGCCAATCACCAATAGGCTTTTGCCTTGGGTATCACGCATGCCCAGCTCTAGCCGGTCAAACAGCAGTTCCCAAGCGGTAATGGCGGTTAGTGGAAGCGCAGCGGCTTCAGTGTCAGAAAGGCTTTTCGGCGCTAGGCTGGCGATGCGCTCATCGACCAGTTGAAACTCAGCGTTAGAGCCCTGACGAGCAATATTGCCCGCGTACCACACTCGGTCGCCCGGCTGAAAACGGGTAACGGCGCTACCAACGGCGTCCACAATGCCCACTGCGTCGTAACCCAACACGCGGGGTTCGCCGGTTTCTGGCAGGGCACTGTTGCGCACTTTGGCATCAACAGGGTTTACGGAAATCGCGCTAACTGCAACGCGAATGTCGTGGGCGTCAGGCGTGGGTAAGGGGAGCTCAATGGCTTGCAGCGCATCAGGATGATCAATAGGCAGGCTTTGAGTAAAGGCGAACGCTTTCATAGTAGTTCTCTCGTTAACGATAAGTGGCACCATCATGCCCGGATGTTGTTTTATTAAAAAGAACTCTGCTGCGTAATATCAGCGCAGGCTGAATTGATTCGTCATGACATAAGTCAGGAGCTCACCATGTTTAAAGGGTTTGAAAAACAGACACGTCACGTTAACGGTGTCGACATTACGTTTCGAATGGGCGGCAGCGGCCCGGCACTTCTTCTGCTCCACGGCCACCCACAGACCCACGTCATTTGGCACAAAGTGGCAGAAGAGCTTGCCCAGCATTTCACCGTTATCGCAGCCGACCTGCGCGGTTACGGCGACAGCAGTAAACCCGACGACGATCATGAGCACCTAAATTACGCCAAGCGCGCCATGGCTGCCGATATGGCAGAGCTAATGAGCGCGCTGGGCTTTGAACGTTTTAAAGTGCTGGCCCATGATCGTGGGGCGCGAGTCGCCCATCGTTTAGGCGTGGACCATGCTGAGCGAGTAGACCGTATGGTGCTGTTAGATATCGCCCCCACGCTGGCCATGTATCGCGGTACCACCGAGGCCTTTGCGCGCAGCTACTGGCACTGGTTCTTTCTGATTCGCCCTCAGCCGTTGCCGGAGATGCTGATCCAGAGCGACCCCGCCCAGTATCTGAAAAGCGTAATGGGTGCCCGTAGTGCCGGTATGGCGCCTTTCTTCCCAGAAGCGCTGGCCGAATACGAGCGCTGCCTGTCGCTCCCAGGCACCGCCACCGGTATTTGTGGCGACTACCGCGCCAGTGCCTCCATCGATTTGGAGCATGATCAGGCCGATATCGACGCGGGCATTAAGCTCACCTGTCCGATAAAAGTGATGTGGGGCGCTGAAGGCGCCATTGAAGCTTGCTTCGATGCACTCAGTGAATGGCAAAAAGTCGCCACCGATGTAAAAGGCAAAACACTCCCTTGCGGCCACTATATAGCTGAAGAGATTCCCGAAATACTGCTGGATGAAGCGTTGCCGTTTCTTCTCGACGCTGGATAGGCGATTCGGGAGGCGACTGACCAAGACGAAGCGGGCAAAAAACTGGATAATGGGCCGCAATTCGCCTACTGCCAACTGTTAGGCACACTCATTGCTCCGGATGCCCGCTCATGGAAATCAAAGTTAACTATCTCGACAACCTCCGCCTGGAGGCCAAGTTCGACGATTTTACGGTTATCTCCGACCAGCCAATTCGCTACAAAGGCGACGGCTCGGCACCAGGGCCGTTTGACTACTTCCTGGCGTCGTCTGCCATGTGCGCGGCCTACTTCGTAAAGGTTTACTGCAACGCTCGAGACATTCCCACTGAGAATATCCGTCTTTCCCAGAACAATATCGTTGACCCGGAAGACCGATATAAGCAGATCTTCAAAATTCAGGTCGAGTTGCCGGAAGATATTTCTGAAAAAGATCGCCAGGGCATTCTGCGCTCCATTGACCGCTGCACGGTGAAGAAAGTGGTGCAAACTGGTCCCGACTTTCAGATCGAGACGGTAGAGAACATAGACGAAGATGCCCAAGCGCTGCTTATGGGCGCACCGGAAGGCAGCAGCACCTATATCGAGGGTAAAGACCTGCCGCTGGAGCAGACCATCGCCAATATGAGTGCGATCCTGGCTGACCTGGGCATGAAGATTGAGATCGCCTCCTGGCGCAATATCGTGCCTCACGTTTGGTCGCTGCATATTCGCGATGCGGCCTCACCGATGTGCTTTACCAACGGCAAAGGCGCGACCAAAGAGAGTGCGCTTTGTTCGGCGCTGGGCGAGTTTATCGAACGCCTGAGCTGCAACTTTTTCTATAACGACCAGTTTTTGGGTGAAGAGATTGCCAACAGTGAATTTGTTCACTACCCCAATGAGAAGTGGTTCAAGCCGGGCCCGAACGACGAGCTGCCCGCAGAAATTCTCGACGAGCACTGCCTGGCCATTTACAACCCGGAAGGCGAGCTGTGCGGCTCCAACCTGATTGATACCAACTCCGGCCGTGAAGACCGGGGTATTGTATCGCTGCCGTTTGTACGCCAATCCGACGGCGAAGCGGTCTATTTCCCCTCCAATCTGATCGAAAACCTGTTTCTTAGTAACGGTATGAGTGCAGGGAATACTCTGGTAGAAGCCCAGGTGCAGTGCCTGTCAGAAATTTTTGAGCGGGCGGTGAAACGTGAAATCCTCGAGCAGGAATTAACCCTGCCGGATGTGCCGCAGGAGGTGTTAGCCAAGTACCCGAGTATCGTCGAAGGCATTAACGCCCTGGAAGCACAGGGCTTCCCGGTGCTGGTAAAAGATGCCTCCATGGGTGGGCAGTTCCCAGTGATGTGTGTCACATTGATGAACCCGCGCACCGGCGGCGTGTTTGCCTCCTTTGGTGCCCACCCGAGCTTTGAAGTGGCACTGGAGCGCAGCTTGACTGAGCTGCTGCAGGGCCGCAGCTTCGAAGGCCTGAACGACCTGCCGCTGCCCACCTTCAATTCGCAGACAGTCTCTGAGCCGAACAACTTCGTGGAGCACTTCATCGACTCGGTCGGCGTGGTCTCCTGGCGTTTCTTTAGTGCCAAGCCTGACTTCGAGTTCAGCGAATGGGACTTCTCTGGCAGCAATGATGAAGAGGCCGAGACGCTATTTGGCATCTTTGAAGAGTTGGGCGCTGAAGTGTACATGGCGGTACACGAAGACCTGGGCGCACCGGTGTGCCGTATTCTGGTACCGGGCTACTCCGAGGTATATCCCATCGAAGATCTGATCTGGGATAACACTAATAAGGCGTTGGATTACCGCGAAGATATTCTCAACCTGCACCGCCTCGACGACGATCAGCTCACTGATCTGGTCGAGCGGCTGGAAGAGAGCCAGATGGATGACCATGCCGACATTATTACCCTGATCGGCATTGAGTTTGACGAGAACACCGTCTGGGGTCAGCTGACGATTCTGGAACTGAAGCTGTTGGTCTATCTGGCGCTGCAGCGTCATGAAGAGGCGCTGGACTGTGTGCAGATGTTCCTCCAGTACAATGACAACACCGTCGAGCGCGGCCTGTTCTATCAAGCAGTGAGCGCGGTGCTGGAAATTGTGCTGGATGACGAGCTGGAGCTAAACGATTATCTACATAGCTTCCAGCGCATGTTTGGCGAGGAAACCATGGCGGCCGTCGTGGGCTCGGTGAGTGGCGAAGTACGCTTCCATGGCCTAACGCCGACTAACATGCAGTTAGAGGGCCTTGAGCGCCACCAGCGCCTGATCGATAGCTACAAGAAGCTCCACGCTGCTCGGGCGGCGAAAGCGGGTAATTAAGCGTTAACCAAGATCAATGACAGCTCATCTCTGCTGGTGCGACGGCACCAGCGGAATAGCTTTGATGTACGTACAACGGTAGTTAAGGACTTTCTATGAAACATAGAATTATCTTCGCAATTCTCATGTCGTTTACGCTGTCGCTGATTATGTCCGCCTGGGTGACCTATGTGAATATTGGTACGCATGCTGACTTTGTCGGTATCTGGATGCATGCATGGCTGTTGGCGTGGCCAGCCGCAGGGATCATCGCGTTTATCAGCGGACCCTTTATTCATAAATTAGCCCACCGTATTGCCGAGAAGATCTAACGAACCAATGGATAGGCGCTTGCAAAGAGTGCTTACAAAGAACACTTGTGAAAAGCTATGCCTAGCTCGATGTAACGCTCAGTGCGGTGACGGTCACCAGGATCAGTCCCACACCGACTATCTGAATAACACCCAAGCTTTCATTTAACACGGCGACCCCAAATAGGGTGGCCGTGATTGGTTCGACCATGGCCACCATGGAGGCGAGCGCTGGCGTTGTACGTTTTATCCCCGCGATATACAGCACAAAAGACACGCCTGCACCCAAGAGGCCGAGTGTTACAAATAGAGGCCAATCCGATGAGCCCAGGACGCTCACAATCTGCCCCGTATCGCTTGGCACAACGAGCATGATGGCCAGTACCGCGAAGGCGATCGTCAGTATTGCCTGGGGGCTGCCATGGGGTGCAGCGTATTTAAAGCCAAAAATGAAGGCCGCATAAGAGAGTCCGGCAAGCAGCCCGGTAGCTACGCCCATCAACGAGAGGCCGCTAGCACTAATGGCATACAGTTTGGTTAACAGCACCACACCCACCATTACTAGCACGATGGCTAGCCACTTGGCAGCGGTGGGGCGCTCAAGCTTAAGGGCAAAGGAGATCAGATAAACAAATACTGGGGCGCAGTACATCAAGGTAGCCGCGACCGCCACGCTGCCATGATCAATACTGATGAAATAGAAAGTGAAGTTGCCCGCTACGCCAAGGCCCGCCACCACCGACCAGAACCACAGCTGTCGACTAGCTAAGCCGCTATGGCTGCGTTGCAGTAGAAGCCACGCCAGCGCGCAGAGAAGCCCTACAAAACCACGATAAAAAGAGACGACAGAGGCATCCCAGCCGCCGTCTAAAAGAATGCCTGCGATTCCCCCTGAAATACCCCAGAAGAAGGCCGCGAGCGCGATCAACATACTGCTGGCACCTGCCATATTTCACCTTTCGTCCTTGAGCGGTAACACCTAGGAGTAATAGGTGTTTGCACGCATTCCCTTTGCTTAATGATGCTCTTGGTCTGCTACCTGCAAACCCTAATCTTGCCACCTAAAAGTAGACGCTGATCCCGATATGCGAAAGCGCTCCAGGTGGCCTATGGCGTTAACCAAAGAACCAGTAGCGAATAGAACGCTGAGAGCACTCTTACGATGAAGCACTGGATCCCTTCATTCGCCTATAAAGATGCGAAAACGGCATGGCGGTCAGCCCGTGAACCAAGATGGACGACACTACCAGCAAGCTCACCACGGGCCAGAGTTCAGCAACATCGGTTTTATGATGAGCCAATGCCGCATAGTAAAGCGCGGCGACCCCAATCGGCCCAAACCAGCCTGAGAAACTGCCATCTAACTTGCTGGGAAGATCCCTAATACGGCCACCTACTAATAACAGAATGGGTAAGCGGCGCAGGAAAAGCACACCAATCACCAGCAGCAGGGCTGGCCACCCCAAGGAGAGCCATGCTTGCCAGGGGATCATTAAACCGAGCAAGACGAAAATCGGAGAGGTGAAAAAGCGGTCCACGCCTTCCACCACTCTTTCTTCCTCCTGCCGTTCTGAAGCGTTGGCTTGTTGATCAAATGCTAGCCCTGCTACGAATACAGCGAGTATTCCATTGCTGCCCATTAGCTTCACCGCGGCAAGGGTGGTGAGCGCAAGCGCTGTGGTTACCATTAGCATCGACGGTTGGTCGATAGTGTTTTTTTCTTCAGCCTTGCGCATTGCAAAGCCTACCGTGTAACCGATGATGGCCCCCAACATAAGGGCCGCTAAAATATCGCCTCCTATAATCCCTAGCATGTGTACGGTTGTTGATTGATTCGCCGGTAACGTCAGCAAAAACACAGCAAACATGACAAAGATGAACGTCAGCCCATCGTTGGCGCCCGATTCACTCGAAATGATATGGCGTAGATAAGCGGGGAGGTTCTCTTTAGCAACGGGGCCGGTCACCAGGGTAGAGGCAACCACCGGGTCTGTGGGGGTAATCACAGCACCGATGAGTAACGCCGCTCCTAATGGCAGACCAAGAGCCCAGCCGGTTATAACGCTGCTGCACAGCCACATGACCGGCATGCTCACCAGCAATAACACGCAGAGCGATCGCCAATGGTGAAAAATATAGGATTTGGGGAGCCGCAGCGCGATACCCATCAAACCAATGGCGAGGGCTAGACGGGCCACTTGCTCTAAAATGGCCATTTCATTCCCCCACTGCGCTGGGTCAAGAAGCCCAAATCCGGTAGGCCCCAACACCACCCCGACCAGCAGCAAGCTGACGGAGTCGGGCAAGCCGACGCGCTTCAGCGGTGTTGATAATAGCCCTAGCAATAAGGCGCTAGCTGCAACGACTAATAATCCAATATTAAATTCGTGCATATTCTTATACTGCCACCAGGTTTAGGTCGTGTTTGGGCTGAGCACCTCAGTCAGTGTTGGGCATGCCGGCCGGACGTAGCAGCAATACCGCGAGTGGCGGTAGCGTCAACTCCAGGCTGGCGATTTGCCCATGTAGGGGGGAGTCTTCGGCGGTTAGCCGACCCAGGTTGCCCATGTTGGAACCGCCATAGCACTCCGCGTCACTGTTAAGGCACTCTTCCCACCCCCCAGTTAGCGGCACGCCCAGCCGATAACCCATACGTGGAATTGGGGTCATATTGGCAACCACCAGCAACGGCTCACCGGTGGCACTCCAGCGTAGCCAGGCAAAAACGCTATTGGTGTTGTCGTTGCCCACCACCCAGGTAAACCCCCGTGGTTCGCTATCGCATTGGTGCAGGGCGGGTAACTCGGTGTAGCAGCGGTTAAGGTCGCTCAGCAAACGGTGGACACCGGCATGCCGGGCTTCGGCGAGCAGGGACCAATCCAGCTCACGGTCGTGGCTCCACTCCCGCCACTGACCGAACTCGCAGCCCATAAACAGCAGCTTCTTACCGGGTTGCGACCACATGATGGCAAGATAGGCGCGGAGATTGGCGAACTTCTGCCACTCATCGCCGGGCATCTTACCGATCAGCGACCCCTTGCCGTGGACTACTTCGTCGTGAGAAATCGGCAACACGTAGTGCTCAGAGAAAGCGTAGACCATCGGAAAGGTCATATCGTGATGCGAGTAGTTGCGATATACCGGGTCCTTGGCGATGTATTCCAGTGTGTCGTGCATCCAACCCATGTTCCATTTATAGGCAAAGCCCAGCCCGCCCTCCTTGGTCGGCTGGGTGACACCCGGCCAAGCAGTTGACTCCTCGGCAATAACGATGGTGCCGGGGACTTCCTCACTGATGACGTCATTGAGGTGGCGCAGGAAGTCGATGGTTTCCAGGTTTTCGTGACCGCCAAAGCGGTTGGGAATCCATTCGCCTTCGTTACGGGAGTAGTTGCGATAGAGCATTGAGGCAACGGCATCGACACGCAGTGCATCGACATGGAAATGCCGCAGCCAGTGCAGTGCCGAGGCGAGCATAAAGCCATGTACTTCGCGCCTTCCCAGGTTATAGATATAGGTGTCCCAATCTTGATGGAACCCCTCAAAAGGATGCTCATATTCGTACAGAGCGGTGCCATCAAAGCGTGCCAAACCGTGGGGGTCGGTGGGAAAGTGGGCCGGCACCCAGTCGAGAATGACGCCCAGCCCTGCGCGATGGCACTCATCAACGAAGTAGGCAAAGTCGGCAGGTTTACCGAAGCGGGCGCTAGGCGCAAACTGGCTCAGCGGCTGGTAACCCCAGGAGCCGCCGAAGGGATGCTCCATGATGGGCAAGAGCTCAACGTGGGTGAACCCCATCTCCAACACATAGGGAATCAATTGCTCGGCCAGTTCACGCCAGCTATAGATTTCGCCGTTGTCGCCGCCATGCTTGCGCCAGGAGGCGGCGTGCACTTCATAAATGCTTATTGGGTGGGTCGGGTCATGGATTTTTTGCCGCTGGGCGATCCATGCGTCGTCATGCCAGGTAAAGGGCGTGGTGTCGGCTACCACCGAGGCGGTAGAGGGCGGTGCTTCGGTGGCTAAAGCGACCGGGTCGGCACGCAGGCCAATTGCACCGTGGGCTTCGACCACCTCATATTTGTACGCCTCCCCAGGACCAAGGCGCGGTACGAATAACTCCCACACCCCAGCAGCGATGCGCAGGCGCATTATGTGTCGTCTGCCGTCCCAGCTATTGAAATTACCGACCACGGAAACACGTTGGGCATTCGGCGCCCAGACCGCAAAGCGCACGCCGTTGACGCCATCTATTGTCATGGGCTGGGCACCCAGGCAGTGCCCCAGCTGTCGATGATTGCCTTCGCCCAGCAGGTAAAGATCCATTTCGCCCAGCAGCAGGCCGAAGCTATACGGGTCCTCGGTTAGCTGTTCGCCTTGGGGCCAGCGAATACGCAGCAGATAGGGAGCCGCATGCGGCAGCCGGGCGGCGAATAGACCAGGAATTTGCATGCTCGTGAGGCAGCAACGCACATTGCCGCCGTCGCGGTCGAGAACATCAACCCCTACCGCGCCGGGTAGGAATACGCGCAAAAACTGTCCTTTGCCATCACTGTGAATGCCAAGAATGGCGAAGGGATCGCGATGGGTTCCTTGCGCTAGTGCACTGGCGTCTTCCTCAGTCAACCACAAGCTGCGATCCAGAAGGGGTCGGGTGTGAACAACATTATTCATGTGGCTCTCCTGGGTTGAGTTGTTCGATGAGGGCAGCTAAGCCGTGCAGCGGCACACCCAACCATTCGGGGCGGTTGGCGGCTTCGTAGGCAATTTCGTAAGCTGTCTTTTCGAGCACGAACAGGTCCACCGCCGCGGCGGCTCCGCTGGCTTGCTTCCACTCGTGGGGTATTTCCATGGTGGCCAGCCAATAAGCGTTGAGAAAGGCTTGGCGGCCTTTAAGCAGATACTGCTCCACCACCGAATGGCTAGTGTCGGTATGTGTATCGGCGCCTTCATTGTCGCCGGGCCGGGCTTCCTCCACCTTGGCATAGGCATAGTCGAAGGAGCGCAACATGCCAGCCACATCGCGCAGCGGGCTATCTTTTGCGCGACGCTCTTCCAGGGGTCGGGCCGGTTCGCCTTCAAAATCGATGATGTAGGCATCATCATGAGCCACTAGAACTTGGCCGAGATGTAAATCACCATGAATACGGGTGAGCAGGCTGCCTTGGGCAAGTTCCGCCATCTTTTTGATGGCATCTATCAACTTGGCGCGGCGAGCCAAAATGATGTCGGCAAGCCGCTGTTCGGCTTCGTTGGCAGTATTCTTGTGTTGCTCCAGCACGTTTAGCGCTTCCTCAACACGCTGCGTCACGCGTTGCGTCCAGTGCTGTACATGGGATGACCCGGCGACTTCGGGCGCGAATGCTGGGTCGTCGCTGGGCATCGCCAGCACCATATGCAGCTCACCCAGCCGGCGTCCTAAGGTGGTGGAAAATTCTTCCAACTCCTCGAAGGCGCCGTAGCGGGATTCGGCTTTTGGCTCGCTTGCGCGTTCGTCGTCCGCCACCGCTTCACGAATGGCACGTTCCAGCTTATTGCGCGTCCATGACCAGGCATCGCCCTGGTTGTCGATGAAGCCTTGCAGAATCATGAGCGTCTGCGTGGAGCCCTGTTCAAGCCGGGTTACCACGCCGTACAGGGGCACGGTATGCATAAAGCCCCGCTCAGTCAGGTAGCTGCCGATCTCTGCTTCGGGGTGAATGCCCGGCTCCAAGCGTCGGAACAGCTTGAGCACTAATTGATGATTGATGATCACCGAGCTATTGGACTGCTCGGCACTCTGTTGCACTACCTCGGGGTGCTCGGGAAGCGTCAGTTCGGCGAAGGCGGCGGTGAGCAAGAAATGGATTTCTCCTTTCTCATAAGGCAGCACAGTGCCTAGGCGCATGTTTTCTAGTACCGCCAGCGTAAAGGCATCCAGGGTGACTGCATCGGTGAGCAGCCCGACTTCGTGGAAACGACGCACCCGTGCCATGGCGAGCTGTTGGGGTAGCGGATTGCTTTGCTCGTCTTCGCCCAGGAAAGCCAGCGGCAGTTGGTAGCGCTCGCTACCTTGGCCATGTTTGACCTCCAGTTCGCTAAACAGCAGTGAGTGCCCGCTGTGCTCAAGACGGCCGGTGGGGTGTAGGTGGACGTGTTCGATACGGGACTGCTTGGCAGCAAACCAGCGTCGCTTGGGCAGGTAGCTGGGCAGCGTTTCACGTTCGAGTAGCCGTCTGGGCGTCTCCTCAAAAATCTCCTCAAGGCGTTTTTTGATAATCAGCGTGACGAAATCCGGCATGGGCTCTGGTACAGGAACATGCCACTCCGGCATGGCGGTAGCCGGGGCCAGCAAGAACCAGAAAAAACCGTAGGGAGGCAGCGTCAGCAGGTACGCCAGTTTACCCACCGGTGGAAAAGCGCTTCCGCCGACCATTTCTACCGGCACCTGACCGGCAAATGCGGAAAGATCGAGCTCCACCGCCTGGGCAGTGCTGGCCACATTGGCCACGCACAGCAGTGTTTCTGTCTCGCCATTATCGAGTGTCATCTCGCGTAGGTAGGCGAGAATATGCCGATTGGAGGGGTAGAGTGGGCGCATGGTGCCACGGCTGAAAGCACGGTGCTGGCTGCGTACTGCGAGTAGCCGCCGCATATTGCTAAGCAGTGAGTGCGAGTCACGAATTTGCGCTTCCACATTCACCGTTTGATAGCCGTAGAGCGGATCCATAATGGGCGGCAGCACCAGTTTGGCTGGGTCGGCCCGGGAGAAGCCGCCGTTGCGATCCACCGACCACTGCATCGGCGTGCGCACGCCGTCACGGTCGCCAAGATAGATATTGTCACCCATACCAATCTCGTCACCGTAATAGAGCACCGGCGTGCCCGGCATGGAGAGCAGCAGGCTGTTAAGCAGCTCAATACGCCGCCGGTCGCGTTCAAGCAGCGGCGCTAGCCGACGGCGAATGCCTAAGTTAATCCGCGCGCGGCGGTCAGAGGCGTAGTGATTCCAGAGGTAGTCGCGCTCCTTATCGGTGACCATTTCAAGGGTCAGTTCGTCGTGGTTACGCAAAAAGATCGCCCACTGGCAAGTGGCCGGTATTTCAGGCGTCTGACGTAGAATATCGGTAATTGGGAAGCGGTCTTCCTGGGCGAGAGCCATATACATGCGCGGCATCAAAGGAAAATGGAACGCCATGTGACACTCGTCGCCGTCGCCGAAGTAGGGCCGGGTATCCTCGGGCCACTGGTTGGCTTCGGCGAGCAGCATGCGGTCGGGGTAGCGCTCGTCGAGCACCGCTCGGATCTTCTTGAGTACCACGTGGGTTTCGGGCAGGTTTTCGTTGTTGGTGCCTTCGCGCTCAACCAGATACGGTATGGCGTCCAGGCGCAGGCCATCCACCCCCATATCGAGCCAGTACTCCATGACCTTGAGAATCTCGTCGAGTACCACAGGATTGTCGAAGTTGAGATCCGGCTGGTGGGAGTAGAAACGATGCCAGTAGTAGGCGCCAGCCACCGGGTCCCAGGTCCAGTTGGAGGATTCGGTGTCGAGAAAGATGATCCGTGTGCCGGGGTACTTTTGGTCGGTGTCCGACCAGACATAGAAGTCGCGTTCTGGTGATCCTGCTGGCGCCTGTCTGGCGCGTTGAAACCACTCGTGCTGGTCAGACGTATGGTTGATGACCAGTTCGGTAATCACGCGCAGTCCGCGCTGGTGGGCCTCCTGGATGAAGCGCTTGGCGTCATCAAGCGTGCCGTAATCGGGGCTAACGCTGGTGTATTCAGCAATATCGTAACCATCGTCGCGACGCGGCGAGGGGTAGAACGGTAAAATCCAAATCGTGTTAACACCCAGGCTGACGATATAGTCGAGCTTCTGAATCAAACCTTCGAAATCGCCGATACCGTCGTCGTTGGCATCGAAGAAGGCCTTCACGTGTACCTGGTAAATCACTGCGTCTTTGTACCAGAGTGGGTCATCGAGGAAATCCATCGCCTCGACGGCGTGTGTTTCGCTGCTGGCATCCATCATTGGCTTACCCTCTCTGCTTTGATCATTAGGTCAAAATTGACATGAACTAGCGGCTTCCAAGCCAATACCGTTATTAATAAACCGGGAGTTAGTAAACCGGTAGCTAGTGAACCGGGCGAATACGCCAAATGGCGAACGGCATAACGGTGGGGTCTAAGCGCATCGATTGCCATTTGCCATGCCAAGTCCATTGACGGCCACTCATGAGATCCTCCACATGCAGTGCCGCTTCGTCGGGAAGTTCGAATAGCGCCATGGGCAACTCAAAGGCGCCCTCCTGAGGCTCAAACGGGTCAAGGTTGACCGCGACCAAGATGGCCTCGTCGCTTTGCTCGGTGCGCTTGGTGAAGAGCAATAAACGGTCGTTGTGTACCGCATGGAAAGTCAGCCCAAGATGGCTATGCAGCGCCGGATTCTCGCGCCGGATTCGGTTGAGCTGGGCGATCTCATAGATGATGTTGCCGGGCGCGCTATAGTCGCGCAGGCGAATCTGGTATTTCTCTGAATTGAGGTACTCCTCCTTGCCGGGTACCGGTGCGCCTTCGCAGAGTTCAAAGCCGGAGTACATGCCCCACAATCCTGAACCCATGGTGGCAAGCGCCGTGCGAATCAGGAAACCTGCCCGCCCAGACGATTGCAGAAAGTAGGGATTGATATCCGGTGTGTTGACAAAAAAGTTGGGCCGATAGCCGTCACGCAGGGGCGATTCATTGAGTTGCGTGAAGTACTGGGTTATTTCGGCCTTGGTATGGCGCCAGGTAAAGTAGGTATAGCTTTGAGTGAAACCCAGCTTGCCCAGGCGCAGCATCATGGCCGGGCGGGTAAACGCTTCGGCCAGGAAAATCACATCAGGGTCACGTTGGCGAATATCGGCAATTAACCATTCCCAAAAGGGCAGCGGTTTGGTGTGTGGGTTATCTACACGAAATATCTTTACCCCTTCATCGACCCAGCCTTGAACCACATTACGCAGTTCAAGCCACAGCGAGGGAATCGCCTCTGCGGCGTAGAAATCGACGTTAACAATATCCTGATATTTCTTGGGCGGGTTCTCTGCATAGCGAATTGAGCCGTCGGGCCGCCAGGAGAACCAGCCGGGGTGCTCCTTTAGCCAGGGGTGATCCGGTGAACACTGAATGGCAAAATCGAGCGCTATCTCTAGGCCATGATCCGCCGCGACACACACCAGATCGCGGAAATCTTCGCGGGTGCCAAGTTCAGGATGGATGGCGTCATGTCCGCCTTCTTCGCTACCAATGGCGTAAGGGCTGCCTGGGTCGTTCGGCCCGGCTTCAAGGCTGTTGTTAGGCCCTTTGCGATACGCCCGACCGATGGGATGGATAGGCGGAAAATAGAGTACGTCAAAGCCCATGTCGCGGATTAACGGTAGCCGCCTGTGCACATCTTTGAACGTGCCGTGGCGATTGGGATCGTCGGTTTCCGAGCGGGGGAACAGTTCGTACCAGCTGGCAAAACGCGCTTTAAGCCGTTCGACTTCGAGCGGATAGAGGGCGTCGCTTCTGGTTAGGTGCGGACGAGTATCCGCTTCGTGCATCAATCTAGTGGTTTCATCATCTAATAGCAGCGCGACGCGGTCTGCATCATTCTGCGCTAGCCGAAATTGCTCAAGGAGATCAGACAGTGATTCATAAAGCGTTCCTTCGCTACGCTCGGCGGCTTGTTCCACCAGTTGTCTGCCTTCTTCCAGTTCGAGCCCGATGGGAACCCCCGCCTGGTGTTTCTTGGCAAGTTCGTAGTGATAAGTGGCATACACATCCCACCAGGCTTCAATAATAAAACCATGGCGGCCCACCCGGAGAGGCGTGAAACTCCCTTCCCATACATCCAGGCCAAGGGGCTCGACCTGGCTCATGGGCGCGCGCTGTTGCTGCCCCTCATCGTCGTGCCAGCAGATTGCGGCTGCCAGCACATCGTGACCATCGGCGAAGATGGTGGCTTTCACCATCACCGTTTCATTAACGATGGCTTTGGTCGCAAAGCGCCCCTGATCCAGGGAGGGGGTGACGGCTTCAATGGCAATGCGCGGGGCATGGGTGGCCGCTAGGCCATGGTTCTGGTGTTGACTCTGTGCCGGGAAAGCCCCGGACGTGGGATAGACAGGTGAACTCATCGCATGCTTCTCCTTGCAGCGCGAAAACGACAGCGAAGGTATCCGCGCCGCCTTATATCTAGGTAACGGCGCCTTCGCTGTGCTGTACTAGCTCTAGCAGGGCCAGTGAACGACCTTCCATCCTATGTTCTTCACCAAAGGCGCGCTGGAACGGGGCTTCCTCGCAGGTTTGGCTAGTGTCGAGGCGGCATAACCATCCGCTACCGCTTGGGGCGGCCGGTAGTTGAAAAGCGACGGCCTCGTGGTGCGCATTGAAAATTAGCAGCAAGGTGACATCGGCCCCCGCACGGCGTATGCCGGAAGGCTGCGCGCGACCATCGAGTAAAAGACCGAGTGTGCGCGCCTCGGTATCTTCCCAGCGCTCAACATCCATTTCGGCGCCATCCGGGGCCAGCCATGTCACTTCCTTGAGCCCCATTTCTTCGTTGTATTCACCTGAAAGGAAGCGACCTCGCCGCAGGATGGGGTAACGCATCCGAAGTGCGATCACGCGCCGCAGGTACTCGATCATGGCGTGGGCGTCACCGTCGAGGTTCCAGTCCACCCAACTGATCTCGTTATCCTGGCAGTACGCGTTATTGTTGCCTTGCTGGGTGCGCAATAGTTCGTCGCCCGCCAGCAGCATCGGCGTGCCTTGGGAGAGCAGCGTGGTGGCGATAAAATTACGGATCTGACGCAGCCGTAATGCCTGGATATCCTCATCGTCAGTAGGGCCTTCGACGCCATGGTTCCACGATAAATTGTGGTCATGGCCATCCATATTGTCCTCGCCGTTCGCCTCGTTATGCTTATCGTTGTAGGCCACCAGATCAAAAAGGGTGTAGCCGTCGTGGGCAGTGATGAAGTTAACCGAGGCGAATGGCCGCCGTCCGCGACGCTTAAAGAAATCAGCCGATGCCATTAGCCGAGTTGCAAGCTCCGGTAACTGCCCTTCATCGCCGCGCCAGAAAGCGCGTACCGTGTCTCGGTAGCGGTCATTCCACTCTGCCCAGCCAGGAGGGAAGCCACCGACTTGATAGCCGCCGGGGCCGCAGTCCCAGGGTTCGGCAATGAGTTTAACTTGGCTGAGAATAGGGTCCTGTCGGCAGGAGTCGAGAAAGCCGCCCCCCTCGTCGAAGCCGTGGGGTTCGCGGCCAAGAATGGTCGCCAAATCAAAGCGGAAACCGTCGACGCGCATTTCTGTGGCCCAATAGCGCAGCGAGTCGGTGACCATTTGCAGCACACGCTGATGGCTAAGATTAAGAGTATTACCCGTGCCGGTATCGTCGATGTAGTAGCGCGGCTCTTCGGGCATCAGCCGGTAGTAAGAGGCGTTGTCGATGCCTTTAAGCGAAAGGGTGGGGCCTAACTCGTTACCTTCGGCCGTGTGGTTGTAGACCACGTCGAGAATGACCTCCAGGTCGGCGGCATGGTAACGCGCCACTAGCTCTTTAAATTCATTGATGCTTTCGCCAGAGATATAGCGCGAATGGGGGGCGAAAAAACCGAGCGTGTTGTAGCCCCAGTAATTGCGCAGCCCTTGCTCTAACAGGCGCTGATCATCTACGAAGGCGTGGATCGGCAATAACTCAACCGACGACACGCCAAGGGAGTGAATATAGTCAACCACATCGTTGACCATCAGCCCGGCAAAGGTGCCACGTAGCGCTTCTGGTACCGATGGATGGCGCATGGTATACCCACGAACATGGGTCTCATAAACAATGGTGTGATCCCAAGGCAACTGCACATCCCGGGAGCGACCCCAGGTAAAGGCCGGGTCGATCACGCGGCAACGCGGCATAAATGGTGCACTGTCCCGCTCATCGAAACTTAGATCACCGTCGGGATGGCCGATGGTGTAACCAAACAGTGCTTCATCCCATTGCAGGTCACCCACAATCTGCTTGGCGTAAGGGTCGAGCAGCAGCTTGTTGGGGTTGAAGCGGTGGCCTTCCTCGGGGGCGTAAGGGCCGTGTACACGGTAACCATACAGTTGGCCGGGGCGGGCGTCGGGTAGGTAGCCATGCCAAACTTCATCGGTATATTCGGGCAGCTCTACACGTGCCAACTCCTGTTCGCCGGTTTCATCAAACAGGCATAGTTCAACCCTCGTGGCATTCGCCGAGAACAGCGCGAAATTAACGCCTAGCCCATCCCAGGTCGCCCCTAAAGGAAACGATGATCCTTCGTGAACACGTGTCTGCCGCATAACGCTTGGGGTTTCGTCGGCGGCAACGGACTTATCGCTGTCCCGCGAGGCGTGGCTTGTATTCATTGCATTCATCCTTGGGCCATTCGGGCACTTGGGTGTTAGCTAACGTTTTAACGTCTGTTTGTTAACAAGCGTTTTTTAACGACCGTTTTTAAAAACAGCTTTTAACTCTCGGGGTCGCTTGTCTTAGGCGTATTGGTTTTCTTCGCCTGTGGCGTCGCTTTTTTCGTTGTCTTGGCGTCTGTCTTTTTAGCCGTTGCCGTCTTACCTGCTTTCTTAGATGTGTTAGCTGTCTTAGCTGTGCTCGTCTCTTTGCTAGCGGCCAGCGGGTCGCTGCTACGCCGCGGGCGGCGGGTACGCGCCACCGTGGCGGAGTCCTCAGGCAGCGGTTCCATTGAACTCGCTGTAGCGTCGGGGGCGGTGGGCGCCGGGGGCGGATGGCCACGATCCTGTACCGGCACGTCCTGCCCGACTAAGGTGTCGTCGCGAAAGGGAGCTTCATCGAAGTCGGGGTCGCCGTCCGGGTCTTCCAGCGGTAAACGGTTCTCCTGGATGCCTACCTCGTCATCCTCTAGCGGCAAGTCCTCCTCCAAGATAGGTGTTTCGTCCAGCGGCTCACCGACTTCTTCCAAATCGGCGTCGTTACCGGCTGTTTGCTCAGCGGCAACGATCTTTAATGCCCTATCCCAATGGCGTTGCTGTTGGCCTTCGGGGCGTCCTTCAGCTTCCCAGATGCTGTAGGCCAGTTGACGCACGCGTTCTTCGTCAGTCATGTCAGCTCATCCTATGTGCTATGTCACAATTCGTTTTCGACGCTCGTTTTCGATGTGACAGGGTGTGGAAGTCATCTAGAAGTAACCCAAGCGCCACTGCTCTCCGTGTCGTCGTCGCGCAGGTAGACACCGACGGGTAGTTCCGCCAGCAAGGAGGCAATAGGAAGTCCGTGGTCGCCTATCTCCAGCGAAGACGCGGTCAAAATCCCCTGCCAAACGCCAGCATCTGGCTGTAGCAAAGTATCTCCCCAGTGCGTCGGGGGAATATGCGGTAGCTCAGCGTTGCCTAGTAGCGCTGTCGTCAGCCGGGGTACTACCACCAACAATCGGTAGCCAGCGTAGCGCCGGGTAAATGCCACCACATGGTCAGCATGCTCACCGGTTGCCGAGATAGGATGATAATCACCGTGGGTAAATAGCCGTGGATGACGATGGCGCAACGCCAGTAACCGGGCGATGAGCGCTTGCTTTATTCGTCCATCCCGCCAGGTTAATAGTGCCTCTGTAGACGTTAGGGCCGCTTCAAGCGCTGCTTGACGCGCGGCATGGTCGACGGGGCGGCGGTTATCAGGATCGACCAAGCTGTAATCCCAGAATTCGCCACCTTGGTAGAGGTCAGGTACGCCGGGTACGGTCAGGCGAAGTACCGTTTGTACGAGGCCATTGAGGGCGCCCGGTAGATCAATAGTGCGTGCCGCCGCTGCAATGGAATCGCGCAGGGGCGGTGTGGTCAGTAAGTCCTCAAGGAACGCTTGTGAAGCGGACTCATAAGTATCATCTGGCCATAGCCAATGGCTGCGTAACTTGGCTTCGCGCAGGGCTTTTTGCTGCCACTGAGCGAGTCGCTGGGTAAACGTTTGCATCTCGTCGTTGTCCAGCGGGTCAAGCGTTGGTGCCCAGGCCCCTAGTAAAATTTGGTAGAGAATCAGTTCATCGCCCGGTGAGGGAGCAACCCCGTTGGGCAACGACCGGCGCAGCGGAGCGGCTAACCGCCGCCAATGCTCAACATGCGTCGCAAAGTGGGTGGCGTGCTCGCTGAGTGCTGCTAATCGCGCGCGAACATCTTCGCCTCGCTTGTGGTCGTGGGTGGCGGTGGTCACCATGTTGCGGGGGAATTGGCGGGCACGCCGGGCATTCGCTTCGTGAAAGTGTTTGGGAGAATGGCTGAAGTGCTCGCCATCGAAGCCCACATCGTTTCGCGAGATCAATACGGCGCTGCGATACCCCGCGGTATCTTCCACTGCCTTGGCCGCCACCGGCGAGGTGAGCTGCTGGAAGCGTACGATGGCGCGCTGGCGCAGTCGGCGCTCGTCATCCTTTGCGATGTCACGAGGCGCTTCGCCGCCCAGCCAGCGCTCTAACGCTTCGAGCACTGCAATGTCTGGCGGATTTAGCGCTTGCCGAGCCCCGCGCATCGCCTGAGCGAAAAAAGGAGCATCGGCTTCGGGGCGTCCGGCCTCGTCGGCATAGCTGCGGTAAATGGGGAAGTGAACGATTAACGCTTCCAGTGCCCGGCTGATGGCCGCCAGGGTAATATCACGGCTGGCAAGCTGGGCGCGGGCAACGGCATGCAGGGCGTTGGCACAGGCATTGAATTCGCTGGCTAGTAGTGAGGTCAGTATCTCGCGCCTGGCCAGCCGTACCTCGGTTGAAAAATCAATGTCTCGGCCACTGATTTCCTGCCAAAGCTTGCGCAGTGGTGCGGCGCTGGCTGGGTCGTGCTGTATGCCTGAGACCTCGTTCATAAACTCATAACCGCTGGTGCCGTCCACGCCCCAGTCGTCATGCAACGTTTCGCCATCACCCAAAATCTTTTCTACATAGAGAGCGATGTGGCGAGGCACATCGGTCGGTCGCTTGGCTTGCAAGGCATCCAGGCGCTGGCGAAGCTTTAGGCAATAACCGCGTGGGTCGGCAAGCCCATCAACGTGATCGACCCGTAAGCCGTCTACCCAGCCCGCTTCGACCAAACGTAACGGCAGGGCATGAACGGCCTCGAACACTTCCGGCACTTCAACGCGTAGCCCGCCCAGTTCGGTGACATCGAAGAAGCGCCGCCAGTTGATCTCATCAGAGGCGGTGCGCCACCACGCCAGGCGGTAATGCTGGCGTTCAAGTAAGTTATGCAGGCGAATGGCACCGTTGGGGTGTGCACCGTCAAACAGGGGCAGAACAGCGTCAAGTGACTGCCGGGCAGCGGGGGATTCCATCACCTTGCTTAGCTGGTAACGCGCCTCGTCAGCGGCGGTATAGGCGTCTTCGCGTTGCTGCAGGGCATCGAAAAAGGCCGCCTGTTCGTGCAGCACGTTGTGCTCAGCAAAGCGTAGTATGTCGCCGTAATGACGGGGGTCGATGGGAAAGCGGTGCTCGTGATAATCCACATGGAAGCCTGCCTTATCGGCGTCGTAGCTCAGTTCTAATTCACCCGAATGCAGGATTTCGGCGTAAGGGTCACCCAAGAACGGCACAAGCAGCTTTCCGACAAGCGAGGGGGCGGCGTGGTTGATATCAGCAGCGCCCCAGTCGATATCGAAGAAGTCGGCATAGGGGCTATCCTTCCCCCAGGCCAGCACGTCCTGCCACCACTGGTTTTGTGAGCCACCCACCGCTAGGTGGTTGGGGACAATATCCAGGATTAGCCCCATGCCGCGCGAGCGAAGCCGCGACACTAAGCGCTCCAGCGCCGCCTCGCCGCCTAACTCGGGGTCGATGCTTGTCGGGTCGATGCCATCGTAACCATGGGGCGAACCGGCACGTGATGCCTGTAGCGGTGAGGCGTAGATATGACTCACCCCCAGGCTGGCGTAATAGTCTACCCAGTGTTCGGCATCCTCTAAGGTAAAGTCGCGGTGAAACTGCAACCGCACAGTTGCGAGGATTTCATTCATGAGTCGATTTCCCAGATAGGGCGGATCGTGATGGTTTGCCAGAGGAGGAGTCTTTGCGTGCACGCGTCAGCGCCACGAGCCGGTGACGAACCTCATCCGATGTCAGTAGATCATTGGCATCATATGCCCAGCGCCGACGCCAATTAGGGTGCTCATCCACCGTGTTTGGTAAGTTGGCTTGCTCCTCAAGTCCCAGGGCGTCTTCAACTGGGAGCAGGAGTAACGGCGCGGGCGTGGCAGCTAAGTGGCGCGCACACGCATCGAGTACCTGCGAGGCGGGTATATCGGCCGCTTCTAGTGTCTCGGTCGTCGGCTTTACACCCAGTAAGCCCAGCGTAGCGGCGAGTTTGGCCCGTTCCTTGCGCCTGGCTAGCTGTTCACTTTCAGCACTTTGCGTTTCCTTGAGCAGCCCCAAGCGGCTGCGCCATTCAATATCGCGCCCTGCCCACCAGCCCGCCACGGTGGGCAGGTCATGGGTTGAGGAGGTTGCCATGGCATGTGGGTTCCAATCGCAGGCGGCAAGGAAGTTATGCGCCTCGTCCTGCTCGAACCACAGCACCTGCATGCCTAATATGCCGCGTGCGGTAAGGCGTTCTCGAAAGCCGGGGGCGACGGTGCCCAGGTCTTCACCAATCACGATGCCGCGGTGTCGCCAGGACTCCAGTGCCACCAGGCGCAGCATGTCGTCTAGCGGGTAGCGGAGATAACCGCCTTCAGTGGGCGGTGCGCCACGGGGAATGAGCCATAGTCGCAACAAGCCAAGGATATGATCGATCCGCACCCCGCCGGCGTGGGCGAAGGCACTGCGCAGCATATCGATAAAACTACGAAAGCCTGAACGCTTCAGGCCGTCGGGTGAAAAGGCGGCGAGGCCCCAGTCCTGGCCACGGGCATTAAACAGGTCGGGTGGGGCGCCGATTGAGACGCCTTCCAGCATATCCGTTGGGCGGCTCCAGGTTTGGCTGCCTCCAGCATCTGCCCCTACCGCCAGATCAGCGATCAACCCAATCGCCATACCACTCTCACGGGCGACGCGCTGGGCACGGGATAGTCCCTCAGCGGTTATCCACTGCAAGAAAGCATGAAAACCTATTTCATCGGCGCGGGTTTCGGCGAAGTGAGCGAGTTTAGGGCTGGCGGGGTCGCGTAGCTCCGCGGGCCATTCTCGCCAGTCGCCGGGGCCGAGTTCTCTTTGCAGCGCTTCGAAGCGGCAATGATCTTCCAGCAAGGCACCACCCGCACGGCGAAATGCCTGCATCTCTCGGTGTAGGGCTTTTGCTTCATCATCTTCACGCGCCATGAAGTCATCGTAGAGATAACGCAGCCAGGAGAGCTTGGCGCGTGCTGCCTCGGGCCAGTCGAGGTAGTCATCGGCTTCCAGGCGTCGCAGCTCAGCTTGCAGCCCATTACGGGCCTGAGCGCCATGAACGCTGGCGTCACCCAGCAGGGTTTCCGCAGCGCTGTAAAGCACGTTATAGAGTAGCCGTGTGGAGGGGGAGTAGGGGCTATAGCGCTCAGGGTCGGCGCTGAACATGGCATGGGTCGGGCTAATCGCCAGGGCATCCGCGCCTTGCTCGGCGGCATGCAAAACGCACTGTTCCAGCGCCAAGGTGTCGCCGATACCGCCGTCACCGGGGCGCCGCAAGGCGTAAAGCTGCGCTGCCAAGCCCCATAGCCGTGGTGTGGTCTCACCGCTGGCGTCACTAAGCGAATAACACTGGTGTGGCGCGACGGCCAGGGTCAGTTCGGTATCGGCTATCTGCAACTGGTGATAGCCGATCTCGGTAACGCTGGGCACCGCACCATTATCGTCGAGGTAACCTTGTTTAGAACCGCCTTGCTCAAGCTGCAATGTAAACGCGGTGCCGGGAGGCAACGGCGAGGGCAGCGTGATCGGTGTGTCACAGTCGGCGGTAAGCAGCGGTGGCCATTCTGCAGGGCTTGCCGGTGCATGGAGATGTTTCAGGCGTTGCAAGCCTTCCTCTATGGCGGACTCACTCGCCGTTGAATAGCCGAGTACGTCCAGTAGGTTACGCTGAGCCTGCTCAGACAATTGGCAGGGCTCGCCGTCGCTATTTTCCCACTCCAGCAGTAAACCGGCCGCTTCGGCGAGTTCCTTCAACGGCGCTTTCATGCACTGACCTCCTCGTCACCGGGGTTGTGACGCAACCAGGCAGCCGCGGTACGGGCTGGCATCCGGCCGCTCTCGGCGGCCTTTGCGGCCCCTTCGGTGGTTTCATAAAGCAGTTGACCTACTCCCAATCCCGGCGTGGTGGCTGCCTGCTGCCCAAGATTGAGTGCTATCACCAGTTGGGTGTCGTCATTCATTCGCCAGCGGGCGAGTACGGCCTTGTCGCCGAGTACTTTTGCCCCCAGTGCTTCCGCGCCAGGCAGGCGCGGCACAATATGCTGGTGGCGCAGCGCTAATAGCGTGCGATAGCGCTGCAAGCAGGCGGCAAAGGGAGAGGTTTCCCTCGCGGCGAAGTCGGGGATGGAGGCTTCGAAGGTGGTCAGCGCATTAGGGTCGGGTATGCGCTCGCGGCTCTTTTTGTCAAGAAAAGCGCTAAAGTCGGCAAACTCTGCCCGCCGCCCTTCGCGAACCGCTTGGGCGAGCTCCTCATTGTGTTCGGTGAAGAATAGAAAGGGCCGGGTGGAGCCCCACTCTTCGCCCATGAACAGCAGCGGGATCATGGGTGACAGCAGCAGTAAAACCTCGGCGGCTGCCAGTGAATCGGCATCAGTGAGTACATTTAACCGCTCGCCAAGGGCGCGGTTGCCGGTCTGGTCATGATTCTGGAGAAACGCTACAAAGGCCGTCGGCGGCAGATGGGCGCTGGGCTCTCCTCGGGAATGCCCATGACGCGATGTATGGCCCTGAAATATAAAGCCTTCACTGAGGCAGCGGGCCAGCCGGGGCGTAGCGTTATCGACAAAATCGCTGTAATAGCCTTCCTTCTCGCCGGTCAGCAAGACATGCATCACGTTGTGCCAGTCGTCATTCCATTGAGCGGTAAACTGCTGTTGGTTGAGTAGGCTGGCGGTATTGCCTTCATTCTCCAGCACCAGATGAATATGCCGCTCGGGGGCTATTCGGTTGCGTATTGTTTCGGCCAACTCGACCAGGAAATCCTGCTCGCTAATGGCGTGGACAGCATCGAAGCGCAAGCCATCCAGGTGGTACTCCTCTAGCCACATCAAGGCGTTATCGATGAAGTAACGGCGTACCATTGGTTGGCGAAAGTCGATGGAGGGCCCCCAGGGCGTGACCAAATCCTCACGGAAGAAGGCGCCAGCATAGTTAGCCAAATAGTTGCCGTCGGGGCCGAAGTGGTTGTAGACCACATCGAGAAACACCATCAGTCCGTAGGAGTGGGCCTCGTCGATCAGTGCTTTCATGTCATCAGGGCTGCCGTAGGAGGCTTCCACCGCGTAGGGCAGCACGCCGTCGTAGCCCCAGTTACGCGCACCGGGAAATTCTGAGACCGGCATCAACTCAATGGCAGTGACCCCCAGTTCGGCCAGGTAGGGCAGGTGTTGGCGCACGCCTTTAAAGCCACCCAGGGTGCCGACATGCAGTTCGTAAAGCACGGTTTCGTGCCACGGGCGCCCCTGCCAATCGGTGTTTTTCCACTGGTAGTGGTTGGGGTCGATCACCACACTGGGGCCGTCGATATCACCGGCCTGGGCACGGGCGGCAGGGTCGGGCACGAGGCTGCCCTGCTCATCGTTCTCATCGTCGAACACTCGGTAACGGTAGCGAGCATCGTGCTCACAAGCCACTTCGGCCGTTGCGCGGCCGTCATCGGCCTGGTCCATGGTGACACTGGGCAGTCCTTCAACCTCTACATCGACCCGGCGAGCGCCTGGCGCCCAGAGCACGAACCGAGTTAAACCTTCCTTGACGATCTGCGCGCCGAAGGCAGGTTGAAAGTTATTCTTTTGCAGCTGAGGCCTTTCAAACATCGCTTGCCACCTCTTTCACCAGTCGCTTTCACAGGGGCGTTCTCACTTCTCACCAGGACCTTTTTACTGGGCCAGGGACGCCTCGTTACCTGCCTGCTCAAGGGCCTGCAGGTACAGCTTGCTGTAGGGGACGATTGACTGTTTCCAGTGGTAACGTCCCGCCATCGCAGCGCCGCGCATGGCATTGAACAGATCGGTTGAGCGGTACACGGCAAAGGCGCGCTGAATGGCGTGCATGTAGCTGCCGAACTGCATGTCGTCGAACAAAAAGCCGGTCACGCCGTCCTCAATCGTATCGGCCAGGCCGCCGGTGCGGTGAGCGATCGGCAGGGAGCCGAAACGCTGGGCATACATCTGACTTAGCCCGCATGGCTCGAAGCGTGATGGCATCAACAGAAAATCACTTCCCGCGAAAAGGCAGCGAGCCTGATACTCGTCGAAACCGATGTAAGCAGTGATGGCGCCAGGAAAACGAATGGCCAGCTTACGTAGCGCTTCCTCGACATGGTGTTCGCCGCAGCCCATAAAAACGATTTGGCCGCCCGCATGGACAATGGCCTTCGCGGCCTCGATGGTCAGATCCAGGCCTTTCTGATGCACCATGCGTGATATCACCGCAAACAAGGGGCCTTGACTGGGGGTTAGCCCAAAGTGACGACGCACATAATCAGCATTGGCACGCTTACCGCGCCAATCGTTAGAGGAGAACGCTTGGATCAAAAGGCTATCGGTGCGTGGGTCCCAGGAATCGTCAATGCCATTGGGGATGCCGCTCAAGCAACCTTGTTCGGCTTTGCAGCGAAGAAGCCCGTCGAGCCCACAGCCGAATTTCGGTGTAGTGATCTCCTGGGCATAGGTCGCACTAACGGTGGTCACTTGCGAGGCATAGACGATTCCCGCTTTCATAAAGGAAATGTCGCCATAGTATTCGACGCCATCAATATGAAATGCCTCGTCAGGAATGCCGAGCACCTCAAGGCGCGAGGCATCAAACACGCCCTGGTAAGCCAGATTATGAATGGTGAAAACAGTCGGGATGGGTTGCCCTTGGCCTTGCCAGTGCAAATACGCCGGTGCCAAGCCACAGGCCCAATCGTTGAGGTGCAATAACTGGGGCTGCCAATCGAGATTTGCCTTGCCCAAGGCGATATCGGCAGCTGCCCGTGACAGGCGAGCAAAGCGGATATCATTATCTTTCCAGCCTTCATCTTGACCATCGCCATAACCGCTAGAGCCGGTGCCATAGGGAGTGCCTTCACGCTCATAAAGCTCTGGGCAGAGCAGTACATAAACGATCAGCCCATCGCGGCAGGTTAGCTGGCCAATATTACACGCTGGCAATCCTGCAAAAGCGGGCAAATGACCAACCATCACGATGTCATAATCGGACTGAACCATTTCCCGATAAGCGGGGATTAATACCCGTACATCGTGATGCGCTGCCAGTGCGCGGGGAAGCGCCGAGGAGACGTCACCCAGACCGCCGACCTTAACGAAATCGGTAATTTCAGTGGTAACAAATAGAATGCGCTGTGGAGAGTCGAGTTTATCGTTATGGCTTCGATCGATAATGTCATAACGGTGATCGGTAACAGTTTGATTTAAATGGTGCCGGGGGATTACTTGGTTATGGGTAAAAGGAACCTCTTTCAGTCTAGGCCCCTCTTGTTCGTCATTTTCTACCATGCTCTCGTCCGGCATGCTTTTAATGTTAGCAACCTCACTCAAAGCCACATCGCCCATGTTCTACCTCCCTGGATTACCATGGTCAACACTGTTTAACTGATAGCTTTTAACTAGATGGCCTTAAGTCAGGCCGTATTTAACTATCTAGTATTTAACTATCGAGTATTTAACTACCTAGCCTGGATTTCTCATAGTACCTCAGCCAGTACCGCACTCAGGCTGTAACACCGCTAAACACCTACTGGCTCGACTTACATCGGCTACTTTTTAACCACTTTCCGGCGTTCAGACACAC
>NZ_JBANSO010000024.1:0-72908 GCF_037070225.1 Vreelandella indica | reverse complement strand
CGGGAGCCGGAGCCCCCTTTCTCCCGTAGGACGTATGCGGTATTAGCCTGGGTTTCCCCAGGTTATCCCCCACTACCGGGCAGATTCCTATGCATTACTCACCCGTCCGCCGCTCGTCAGCATCTAGCAAGCTAGATCTGTTACCGCTCGACTTGCATGTGTTAGGCCTGCCGCCAGCGTTCAATCTGAGCCATGATCAAACTCTTCAGTTTACAATCATTGTGATCCTTACTCGCTTACCTACGAACTAGCCGAAGGCAGCAAAAGCGGATCAAACTTGGCTCAAGGTTCAAACGAATTCATTTCAATTTACATTGTCATGACCGCTTGCCTTGATATTTAGTGATTTGTCACTAACGTCAGCAAGCGCCCACATGAATTACCTGATCAAATTGTTAAAGAGCTGTTTCGCTGTCATGGTTACTGTGAAAGTAACCGGCTTGCCGTTGACTTGGCTTGCCTCAGCGAGGAAGGCGTATTCTACGCATTTCCTGGTGGTTGTCAACCGCTGTGTTTAGCGGGTGAAGCGAGCGATGAAACTTGCGCTAACTTCTTGACAAACCAAGGCTTTTACACCTTATTCACCGCTGGTAACGCTTGGCGTCCCCGGCAGCGGATGCGTACTTTACGGTTTCGCGGCCGGGTTGGCAAGGGCTGTGGTGAAAAATAAGCACAGAAAGTTCAAATAAGCGTCACACGGGCGTAACGTTTCTTGCCAGCCTGAATGACATAGCTCTTACCTGTTGCCAGCATGGTGTCTTTGGCAACGACGTCGCCGTCGACCTTGACCCGGCCATTACCCAGCATATCTTTGGCTTGGGCGCTGTTGTTCGCAAGCTCTGCTCTATTAAGCACTGCCGCAATGGGCGCTTGCTCGCTGCCTTCGAAATCGACCGTGACTTCCGGCAGATCTTCTGGGAGTTCGCCATCAGCTAGCTGATTACCCGCAGACTTGTGCGCATTGGCCGCTGCTTCATCGCCGTGGTAACGAGCAATCAGCTCCCGCGCCAGCTCCATCTTTATATCCCGTGGGTTCGCGCCCTGCTCAACGCTCTGCTGAAGCGCGTCGATCTCTTCGTTCGATTTCAAAGAGAGCAACTCAAAGTAGCGCCACATTAAGCTATCCGGCATGGAGACCAGTTTGTTGAACATCGAACCCGGCGCTTCATCGACACCAATGTAGTTGCCCAAGGACTTCGACATCTTCTGCACGCCGTCTAAACCTTCCAACAGCGGCATGGTAATGACCACCTGGGGTTCCTGGCCGAAGTGCTTTTGAATCTCACGCCCCATTAGCAGGTTGAACTTCTGGTCGGTGCCGCCCAGTTCCACGTCCGCCTCAAGCGCTACCGAGTCGTAGCCTTGTACCAGTGGGTAGAGAAATTCGTGAATAGCAATGGACTGATTGGCCTTATAGCGCTTTTCAAAGTCGTCCCGTTCCAGCATACGGGCAACGGTGCTTTGGGCGGCCAACTCGATCATTTTGGCGGCGGTGAGCTCGCTAAACCATTCGGCGTTAAAACGTACCTCGGTCTTTTCAGGGTCGAGGATTTTAAACACCTGCTCTTTGTAAGTTTCGGCGTTGGCTTTCACGTCCTCTTCGGTGAGCGGTTTGCGCGTCACGTTCTTACCGGTGGGGTCACCAATACGACCGGTGAAATCGCCGATCAAAAAGATAACCGTGTGCCCCAAGTCCTGGAACTGGCGCATTTTGGTCAGCAACACGCTATGCCCCAGGTGCAGGTCAGGGGCTGTGGGATCAAAACCCGCTTTAATACGCAGTTTGCGGCCTGAAGCCAGCTTCTTTTTCAACTCATCCTCTACCAGGATTTCATGCGTACCGCGCGATAACAGCGCTAAAGCCTGATCCACCTCACTCATTGCCTCTCTCCACTATAAAGAACCGCCCATACCGGGCTCAGGTGATAAATAACCGACGATGTTACCATGCTCGTTCGCCTTGGTTGAGCCTTGGTTTAGCGCTGACCCTGGTTTAGCCTCAGCCCCGCTTTGTACGAGTTTGCTTATGAAAACGCCTAACGCTTCGCCGCTTTACTATATTGGCCTGATGTCCGGCACTAGTCTGGACGGTATTGATGCGGCACTTATCGCTATTGAAAATGAATCGCCGCCGCGCCTATTGGCCACCCATGCCGAACCCATGCCAGATGACCTGCATCGCCAGCTGCTCACGCTGTGCCATGCAGAACAGGCGAGCTTTGCCCAGCTCGCAGCAGCGGAGCACGCGTTTTGCCAATGCCAAGCCCGCGCCGTACAACGCCTATTAGCCCCCCTTTCAGTGGGCGTAGAACAGATCAGCGCCATCGGCAGCCACGGCCAAACTGTAGAACACGCCCCTGCAGGCCACGACGGCGGCCCGAGCTATACCTTACAGCTGGACAACCCCAGCCTGTTGGCGGAACTCACAAGCTGCACGGTAGTAGCCGACTTCCGACGCCGAGACCTTGCTGCAGGGGGCCAGGCTGCCCCATTGGCACCGGCCTTTCATCAGGCGCTGTTTGGGCGATCAGACTTGCATCAATTAGTGCTTAACCTGGGCGGCTTTGCCAACCTCACCTGGCTTTCTAGCCAGCCGACCGATCCAGTGATTGGTTTTGATACCGGGCCCGCAAATGTGTTGCTGGATGGCTGGTTTGCCCTGCATCAGGGCGGCCGCTTTGATCAGAACGGCAATTGGGCCGCGAGCGGAGAAGTAGATCAGGAGCTGTTAGCTCGATTGTTATCCGAACCGTTTTTCCAGCAGCCGCCGCCAAGAAGTACAGGACGAGAGCTATTTCATATGGATTGGCTACAAAAATATCTTAGCGGTCAGGAAGCCGCCGCCGATGTGCAGGCGACGTTAGCTGAACTTACGGCCTTCAGTGTCGCCCAGGGGATTGAACAACTGCGGATCGATGACGGCCCGCTCACGCTGATCACCGCTGGCGGCGGTGCTCACAACGGCTACTTAATGCAGCGCCTTGCCCATCACCTGCCTCGCGCCACGCTGACTTCGCCATCAGCGTATGGCTGGCCTGAAGACTGGATAGAAGCCGGCGCCTTTGCCTGGCTGGCTCATCAGCGATTGAATCACCTGCCTGGCAACTTGCCTTCGGTCACCGGTGCGCAGGGCCTGCGGGTGCTGGGTGGTATTTATGCTGCATAGCTTATGCTGCGTTGCTAACACTTAGTAATCATCGCCATCGCGCAGGCTTAAATGACTCGGCACCTGTTCATCCAGCGAGAGGTTACGCGCTCTGGCGTCACTGACGTTGAGCAGCATGCGCAGGTCGTTAGCCGAGTCGGCGTGGGCCATGGCCACCTCTCTGCTGATCTGCCCCGCCTGATGCAGGTCATGCAGCGCCTGATCAAAGGTTTGCATGCCAGCATCGCGGGACTTGGCCATCGCTGCTTTAATCTCGGCGACCTCCCCTTTACGGATCAAGTCGGCAATGCGCGGCGACTGCAGCATGATCTCAATGGCTGCACGGCGCCCACCCGCAAGCGTGGGCAGCAGTTGCTGAGCAACGACCGCACGCAGATTCAACGAAAGATCCATCCATATCTGCTCATGGCGTTCATGGGGGAAAAAATGAATGATGCGCTCCAACGCCTGATTGGCGTTATTGGCGTGCAGCGTTGCCAGACACAGGTGGCCGGTTTCAGCAAAGGTCAGCGCGTGTTCCATGGTTTCCCGGGTGCGGATTTCACCAATCAGAATCACATCCGGCGCCTGGCGCAGGGTATTTTTGAGCGCCACCTCAAATGATTCGGTATCGATCCCCACCTCACGCTGATTGACGATAGCGCGCTTGTGCGGGTGCAGGTACTCAATGGGGTCTTCGATGCTGATGATATGGCCGCCAACGGTTTCGTTGCGCTGCTGAATCATCGCCGCCAGTGTCGTCGACTTCCCCGTTCCGGTACCGCCCACCACTAGCACCAGCCCGCGCTTGGCCTGGGCCAATGCGGCCAATTGCGTGGGCACCCCCAGCGTTTCCAGCTTAGGGATGTCTATAGCAATACTGCGCACCACCATGGCCATTTGATTGCGCTGCTGAAACGCACTAACCCGAAAACGCCCTTTGCCCTCGCGACTCAGCGCAAAGTTAGCCTCATGCTCGCTGGCAAACCGCTCACGCAACCCTTCCGGCAAGGCATGGGTAACCAGTTCATTGACCTGATGAGCGGTTAAGCGCTGCTGACCCAACGGCACCAGCCCATCCGACATTTTCAGGCTGGGCGGCGCGCCCACTGAAATCAGCAGGTCAGAGGCGTTTTGCTCGACCATAATATCGAGTAGTTGATGCAGCCACTGGGTGGGCGAAAGTTGGGCATCTGGCACGCTATGCTCCTTATTCATCCTTCATCGACAGCGTTCCCTTCGCACTCAGCTGCGCCTCTTCCAAACTCACCGTACCGTCTTTCACTAACCGGGAAAGCGCGGCATCCAGGGTTTGCATGCCCAGGCTGCCACCGGTTTGAATGGACGAATACATCTGCGCCACCTTGTCTTCACGAATCAAGTTGCGTACTGCCGAAGTGGCGATGAGGATTTCATGCGCCGCCACACGTCCGCCTCCCTGACGTTTAAGCAGTGATTGCGACACCACCGCCTGGAGCGATTCGGACAGCATTGAACGCACCATGGCTTTCTCTTCGCCGGGAAAGACATCAATGATGCGGTCAACGGTTTTAGCGGCCGACGTGGTGTGTAGCGTGCCCAGTACCAAGTGCCCCGTCTCGGCGGCGGTCAGTGCCAGGCGGATAGTTTCAAGATCACGCAGCTCACCGACTAGAATGACATCCGGGTCTTCACGCAGCGCGCTACGCAGCGCATCGGCAAAGCTATGGGTATCGCGGTGCACTTCGCGCTGATTGATCAAACAACGCTTGCTGGCATGCACAAACTCCACGGGGTCTTCGATGGTCAGAATATGCTCGTAACGATGATCGTTTATATAATCGATCATCGCAGCCAGGGTGGTGCTTTTGCCCGAGCCCGTTGGCCCCGTCACCAGTACCAAGCCCCGCGGCAACATCGCCAAACGCTCAAATACTTCACCTAGCCCCAGGGTTTGCATGGAGAGTACTTGGTTGGGAATGGTGCGAAAGACCGCTCCCGCCCCGCGCGCTTGGGTAAAAACGTTGACGCGAAAACGCGCCACGCCTGGCAGCTCAAAGGAAAAATCAATTTCCAGGTGCTCTTCGTAGTCGCGTCGCTGGCGATCATTCATGATGTCGTAGATGAGTTTACGTACATCATTATTATCAATGGCGGGCACATTGAGCCGACGAATATCGCCATCAACACGTATCATGGGCGGCAAACCGGCCGAAAGGTGCAAGTCAGAGGCATTCTGCTTTGCCGAGAATGCTAGCAGTTCGGTAATATCCATCTCTCTTCCCAGCTGCGGTAAGGTGCTTGAGTATGACAGACATCGCGCTTAACGAGTCACTTGACTATTCATACGGTCAGGCACGTGAACGCCTGCGTAAAGCGCTAGAGAATGCAGGGCGCACTCAGGATGACGCCAAACTACTGGCAGTCAGCAAAACCAAACCAGCGGCAATGATTCGCCAAGTTTGGCAGTTAGGCCAGCGTGAATTTGGTGAAAACTATTTGCAAGAAGCGCTAGGGAAGCAGGCTGAGCTTGCTGATCTTGACGACATTGTATGGCATTTCATTGGGCCGCTGCAGTCCAACAAGACCCGCGCGGTCGCCGAGCACTTTGATTGGGTGCACAGCGTTGATCGTCTAAAAATTGCCAAGCGCCTCAGCGAACAGCGGCCCACGCACCTTGCACCGCTGAATATCTGCCTGCAGGTTAATATCAGCCGCGAAGAGAGCAAAGCCGGTGTGCTGCCGGAAGAACTAGAGGAGTTGGCCAAAGAAGTCGCCACACTGCCCAACCTGCACTTGCGCGGCTTAATGGCGATTCCCGCCCCGGCGCAAGGCGTAGATGCTCAGCGCCAGCCATTGGCAGCGCTGCGCGAGGCGTTAGCCTCCCTACAGAGCAGCTTGCCGAATGCCCCCCTTGATACACTTTCAATGGGCATGAGCGACGATTTAGAAGCGGCGGTACTGGAAGGTGCCACGCTGGTAAGGTTAGGCACCGCGATTTTCGGCGCCCGCCAATCGGCCTAGGCGTTCAGTCGCCTACCTTTACACTGAACATATTTTTACTTAAGGACACCTGGTATGGCGAATAAAATTACCTTCATTGGGGCTGGCAATATGGCCAGCGCCATTATCGGCGGCCTCATCGACAGCGGCGTCGCGCCTTCTACTATTACCGCCACCGCGCCGAATGACAGTGAACTGGCATCGATTAAACAACGCTTGGGCATCAATACCGACACCGACAACAATGCGGCGGTGGCTGAGGCCGATGTGGTGGTACTGGCGGTGAAGCCACAAATCATGCGCACCGTATGCGAAGCGCTGCGTGACAGCGTTCAGCGCCAGCGGCCATTGGTTATCTCGATTGCTGCTGGCCTGGATGCCAGCACTATTGACCAGTGGCTAGGTGGCAATAACGCTATGGTTCGCTGCATGCCCAATACGCCTTCGCTGGTTGGCTACGGCGCCAGCGGCCTCTACGCCAATGCGAAAGTAAGCGATGACCAGCGCGACGCGGCCACCCAGCTAATGGAAGCGGTCGGCATTGTCGAATGGGTGGAAGAGGAAACCCTGTTAGATGCGGTGACCGCCGTTTCCGGCAGTGCCCCGGCCTATTTCTTTCTGATGTTCGAAGCCATGGAAGAAGCCGCAGTTAAACTCGGCCTGCCTGCCGCCACCGCGCGTCGCCTCGCTATTCAAACCGCACTGGGTGCCGCTACGATGGCGCAACAGAGTGATAAAGACCCGGCCACGCTGAAACAGAATGTAATGTCGCCGGGCGGCACCACTGAACGTGCCATTCAACACATGGAAGAGGCACAATTGCGCACCACGATTGCCGACGCCATGCAGGCATGTGCCGATCGCGCCCAGGCAATGGCTAAGGAACTGAGCGGAAAGTGACATAACAGTACTGAAATAACGGTTCAGTAACGCCACCGCCTCGCAACGAATCATCAAGGAGACATAATAATGGGCAATGAATTGGGCAGTGCAGGGTTAATGCTGGTAAATACCCTCATCAATATTTACCTTTTTTTACTGATGCTGCGCTTTCTGCTGCAAGCGTCGCGGGCGGATTACTACAACCCGTTAAGCCAGTCGGTAGTCAAAATCACCCAGCCGGTAGTAGGTCTGTTTCAGGGCTTTTTAGGTCCCGTTGCTGGTCGTTTTGATCTCGCCACGTTGGCGGCAGGCTTTGTCTTGAAAGTCGTCAGCATTGTCGCCATTTTCATGGTCATTGGCGTTGGCATGCCGCCAATTCCTGGCCTGCTGATCGCGGGCGTGGCGGCCTTGGCGAATGCGATTTTAAAAATCTACTTCTTCGCCATGATTGTCATGATCATCTTGAGCTGGGTAGCGCCTAACGCCAGCCATCCAGGTGCGCTGCTGGTAATGCAACTGGTAGAGCCGATTATGGCCCCGGTGCGCAAAGTGGTTCCATCGCTGGGCATGATCGACCTTTCGCCCATCGTGGTGTTTATTGCCATTAACCTGATCGATGGTTTGGTGGTCGGCTCAATGATTCGTGCGGCGGGCATTTCCGGCGCGCTGGTTGGGTTGTGATGCCGACGGCCAGGGCCTATTTAGCAAGATCCATTCAGTCGCAAACCTTCAGCAGGACTAGCGCCTTCAATGCCTGATTCAGACACTCTTGCCTTTGCAGACCGGCCGGCGACATCCGTCGGCCTTGTCACTCCGCACGTAGCACGCTTCGACACGCCCCTCGCACTTGCGTGTGGCAAAGTGCTGCCTGCCTATGAGCTGATTTACGAAACTTACGGCACGCTGAACGCTGAGCGCAGCAACGCCGTGCTGATTTGCCATGCGCTTTCCGGCCACCACCACGCGGCGGGCTACCATAGCGAGGACGATCGCAAGCCCGGCTGGTGGGATGCCCATATTGGCCCCGGCAAAGCGATCGATACCAATCGCTTTTTTGTTGTCTCGCTGAATAACCTCGGTGGCTGCCACGGCAGCACCGGGCCGGTCAGCCACAATCCCGAGACCGGCCGCCAATGGGGGCCGGAATTCCCCATGGTGACAGTGAGCGATTGGGTAGCTAGCCAAGCGCGGCTTGCCGACCAACTGGGCATTGAGCGCTGGGCTGCAGCCGTCGGTGGCAGCCTGGGTGGCATGCAAGTCATGCAGTGGACAATGACGTATCCGGAGCGGGTCGCCAATGCAGTGGTGATTGCCGCAACGCCCCGGCTCTCGGCACAGAATATCGCCTTTAACGAAGTGGCTCGCCAGGCGATTCGCTCAGATCCTGAGTTTTACGACGGCTGGTACGCCGAGCACGATACCGTGCCCAAACGCGGGCTTAAGCTGGCGCGCATGGTAGGACATATCACCTATCTGTCAGAAGACGCCATGGGCAGCAAGTTTGGCCGCGACCTGCGTAGCGATGATCTCAACTTCGGCTTTGACGTTGAGTTCCAGGTGGAGTCCTATCTGCGTTATCAGGGCGACACCTTTTCCACCGCCTTCGATGCCAACACCTACCTGCTGATGACCAAGGCGCTGGACTACTTTGACCCCGCGGCCACTCAGGGCGGCGACTTTGCCCAGGCGCTGGCGCCAGCGCAGTGTCCGTTTCTGATTGTCAGCTTTACCACCGACTGGCGCTTCCCGCCCTCGCGCTCGCGAGAGCTGGTCGACGCCCTCACCCGTGCAGGCAAGTCGGTGAGCTACGCCAACATTGAGTCGCCCCACGGGCACGATGCTTTCTTACTCTCAGAGCCACGCTACGATGCTATCGTCAGCGCCTTTATGAACCGTGCAGCCCGCGAGCTCAATCTCATCCCAACGGGCGCGGAGGAGACGCCATGATGCGCGCCGATCTTGAACTGATTTACGACTGGGTGCCTAAAGGGGCACACGTGCTCGATCTTGCCTGCGGCGATGGGGAACTGCTGGAGACCTTGGCACGTAATAAAGGCGTGACGGGCTATGGCCTGGAGATCGACCATGACGGTATTAATGCCTGCGTGGCACGCGGCGTCAGCGTGATTGAGCATAACCTGGACGACGGCTTGAGCAGCTTTTGCGATAACAGCTATGACCAAGTCATCATGACCCAGGCGCTGCAGGCGCTGCGCCGCCCCGATAAGATGCTGGATGAAATGTTGCGGGTCGCCGAAGAGGGCATTATCACCTTCCCCAACTTCGCCTACTGGCGTCACCGTGTTCATTTAGGTCTGCGCGGCTATATGCCGGTCTCCAAGTCGCTGCCACATGCCTGGTACGACACGCCTAATATCCACCTGTCGACATTCAATGACTTTGAGCATCTATGCCGTGAGAAGGGTCTAATGATTGTTGATCGTGCGGTGGGCGTCGGGGACCATCAAGGCCACTGGAAATCACGTCTATGGCCCAATCTGTTTGGTGAAATTGCCATTTTCCGCGTTCGCCGACGTTAGATTTTCATTGCGTTTAAACGTAACCCAAGGAGCCACGACATGTTCCGCAGATTAATGATCAGTGCCGCTCTTGTCGGCACGCTCTTCGCCACTATTTTTGCCACGACGGCTGCCTACGCGGAACAGTTCGCCCGGGTAGGCGATTACGAGATTCACTACAGCGCGGTGAGCAGCAGCTTTTTGACTCCAGAGGTGGCCCAAGCGAACAACCTCCAACGCAGCGCCAACCGCGGCTTGGTCAATGTTAGCGTGCGTGAGCGCCAGGAGGATGGCAGTACTCGCGCCGTCAATGCCAGCGTGCAGGGCCATGTGAGCGGCTTAACCGGGGTTCAGGAATCCCTCAGTTTTCGCACCGTTCATGACGGCGACGCCACCTACCATCTGGCGCCTTTCACAATGCGTGAAGATGAAAGCATGCGCTTCGAGTTAAGCGTGCGCTATGACCGCAACGCCGCTCCCGAACCGGTGAACTTTATTCAGCGTTTTTATATTGATCGCTAAGCCACACCTGTATAAATCTCGAAAGGGGCCGTGAATAGATTGACGCAAGGGCGCTGTAGACCCGTCCTTGGGCGCTACTTTCGCCATCCATGGCGAAAGACCCTTACTTACAACTACCCACGGCCGCTGGCCATACACCAAACTTACTCTATCTACAGCCGCACAGATAGTTGACGGGCTAACCGTACACCCGTAGGGGTTCCCTTCTCTCGCTCCACGACAATTCCATAGGCCAGCACTTCCACACCGCTGGCCGCGGCCTCCGACAGAGCCGCTGCGTACGTCGCATCAATATGCGCAGCGGCGGCGACGTCAGCAATGCCTTCGTGGGCAACACAAAACAGTAGCACTGCCCGTTCACCCTGCTCCGCCAGTAACCGCAGCGAATGCAGATGCTTGGTGCCGCGCACGCTTACCGAGTCCGGAAAGTAGCCGTGGCCATCCTCCTCTTTCAGGGTGACCTGCTTCACCTCAATATACGCCCGCCCCCGTTCTGGATCATCCAGTCTAAAATCGAGGCGGGCACCGGCTACTTTCACTTCCCGGCGCAAGGTGGCATAGCCTGCTAACGGCGCCAAAGCCCCCGCCTCCAGCGCCGCTTCAACAATGCGATTGGCCCGGCCGGTATGCACCGAGGCGAACGCCACCTGCCCATCAGCTTGCGGGAGTTCGATAAACTCCCAGGTCCAGGCCAACTTGCGCTTAGGGTTATCGCTAGGTGACAGCCACACTCGGCATCCTGGCACGTTCACTGCTTTCATCGAACCGGTATTGGGGCAGTGCGCAACCACCTCGCGGCCATCATCTAACAAAACATCGGCAAGAAATCGTTTATAGCGCTTGAGCAGTATGCCCGATACAAGCGCTGGATAGCCCAGCATCACAACCTGCCCACAAAGCGGGCAATCCGCGCCACTGCCTCTTCCAGGCGGGCCACATCATTGGTGAAGGCAATGCGCACATGGTGTTCGCCACCACGCACGGCAAAATCAATACCGGGGGTAATAGCCACGTTCTCTTCCAGCAGCAGGCGCTCACAGAAGGATTGGCTATCGCGGCTGTAGCGGGAGATATCCAGCCATAAATAGAACGCCCCTTGGGGCGGTAGATCCGGCGCCAGCCCTAAGCTCGCCAAGCCTCTCAATAGCACCTGACGGCGCTCTTTCAGAGTTTCACGGCGCTGTTCGAGAATCCCACGGCATTCCGGCGTAAAGGCTGCCAGCGCGGCATGCTGCGACGGCGTTGGCGCGGCAAGGAACATATTCTGCGCCAGTCGAGTTAATGGCTCTACCGCATGCTTGGGCGCCACCAGCCAGCCCAGGCGCCAGCCGGTCATGCCGAAATACTTTGAGAAGCTATTCACCACAAAAGCACTGTCTGAGAGCGACGTCGCCGAGAGCGGCGCATCGTCGTAGTTAAGGCCCTGATAAATCTCATCGACGATCACCTCGCCTTCGCGCTCGGCGACGGCCGCCAGAACTGCCGAAAGCTGTGTCGCGCTCAACGTATGGCCGGTGGGATTAGAGGGCGATGCCAGCATCGCCAGGCTCGTCTTCTCACGCCAATGCTGCGCCACCAAGGCTGCATCCAATTGCCAGCCACTATCACGCCCCACGGATACCGCATCGATTTCAGCGCCAGCTAACGCCATAAAGTGACGGTTGCAGGGGTAGTTAGGGTCGGCCATCAGCACCCGCGAGCCCGTTTCAACCAATAGCTGGCTCGCCAGCAGCAGTGCGCCTGATGCACCGGGCGTTACCAAAATACGCGCTGGATCTACCGTGGCGTTAAAGTGCTCAGCATAGTGCCCAGCAATTGCTTCACGCAGTGCGGGTAACCCTGCCGCGGGGGTATAACGAGTATGACCACTGGCCAGCGCCTGCTGCCCGGCGGCTATAATCGGCTCTGGGGTAGCAAAATCCGGCTCACCGACTTCTAAATGAATCACATCGTGGCCGACGGCTTCCCGCGCCTGGGCCATTTCCAGCAAATGCATGACCCGAAAAGGGGCAACGTGATCGACACGTGAATTCCAGGCCATAACGGCTCCTTCATCTAATCATTTTTGAAACTGAACAAATATTGAAAAGCTAACTAAAACATGGCGCTAGTCATATTCAAGATCAAACAATCGTAGAAAGCTCACCATTATGCTTGCAAACCAGCAATTTTTCAGCTAAACAAGCATCCCTTTGGCGTGAGATCGTGACATACGCTCATGGTCGATCAGTAGTCACATATGTAAGGGGCAGTCCCATGCCAGTAGCAGAAAAGAAAACGGAAGCGTCCAAGTCCTTCACCCCGTATGAGCCAGCGCCGGGTGAGGAGTATATGAACGAGCAGCAGCTAGCGCACTTCCGTCAGCTGCTGCTGGATTGGAAACAGGATCTCATGGAAGAGGTGGATCGTACCGTACGCCACCTGCAGGAAGATGCGAATAACTACGCCGACCCCGCCGACCGCGCTACCCAGGAAGAGGGCTTTAGCCTGGAACTGCGCACCCGGGATCGCGAGCGTAAGCTGCTCAAGAAAATTAACGAGACGTTGGATAATATCGATGATGACGATTACGGTTTCTGCGAAGCCTGCGGCGTTGAAATCGGCATCCGTCGTTTAGAAGCTCGCCCCACCGCTACGCTGTGCGTGGATTGCAAAACCTTGGCAGAACTGAAAGAAAAACAGCTCGGCGGCTGAGCGCTAAAAGAACGTTCTATTAGAACGCGGGCACCTTAGGGTGCCCGTTTTTGTTAATGACTTTTTTGCACGGCTTATTTGAATAGCCAGGCCTTTCCTAACAACGACGCTACTATGAATAATTTTGCTCGCTATCGTGGCCGCTTTGCGCCCACGCCCTCTGGCCCGCTGCACTTTGGCTCACTGGTCGCCGCCCTAGGCAGCTATCTAGATGCCCGCGCGTCCGATGGGCAGTGGCTGGTGCGTATTGAAGATATCGACCCACCCCGTTGCCCTGAAGGTGCGGCGAGCACAATTTTGCGCCAGCTGGAAACCTTTGGTCTTGAATGGGACGAGGAGGTCATCTGGCAGCACACCCGTGGCGATGCTTATCAACACGCTTTAGATCGGCTGATACAGCTAGATCTTGCCTACCCCTGCAGCTGTTCGCGTAAGCAATGGCAGGCGTTTAATATTTACCCTGGCTGGTGCCGTAATGGCGTTTGTGATGCAAATAAACCGGTGGCCTGGCGGCTACGCAGCGACTGCGGCGAGTGCCCTATCCGCTGGCAAGACCGGCTGTTCGGCGAACAGAAGTTTGACCCGGCTGAACTCGGCGATGTGGTATTAAAGCGCAAAGATGGCCTATGGGCGTATCAGCTCGCCGTGGTAGTGGATGACGCCGAGCAGCAGATTACCGATGTGGTACGCGGGCTCGATTTGCTCGACAACACCCCTTGGCAGCGTCAACTACAGAACGCGCTTCAACTGCCGCAGCCGCGCTACCTGCACTTGCCGCTCGTCGTTACCGCTGAAGGGCAAAAGCTCTCAAAGCAAAACCTGGCTCCGGCCCTGGCAGAAGACGAGCAGAAAGTGCGCCAGCAGCTCTTTCAAGCGCTGGAAGCGCTTGATCAAGCGCCACCCCAGGAACTTGCCTCCGAGCCCCCGGCGACTCAGTTACACTGGGCAGTAGCGAACTGGTCATTGGCGCGGCTAAGGCCTACGGCACACCGCTTAACTCCCTCTTTACATTCATCAGGAGATTGATATGTACGTCTATCGCATCATGCTGTTTTTGGTGTTTGGCGGCTACCTGCTCTCGCCACTGCTGATGAATGGCTGGAGTGACCCTGACTCTGCCTGGTACCGGCCATTTGCGATATGGGGCGGCTTGATTGCGTTAACGCTCTGGCTGGAGCAGAAGAGGAAGCTTGATGAACGTTGAAATAGTCGGCGTCCTACTGCTTGGGCTGGGTTACCTGGCGCTGCTGTTTGGCTGCGGTTTTGCGGTAGAGCGTGGCTGGGTGCCAGTGCATATTACTCGCCACCCCATTGTTTACACTCTTGCCTTGGGTGTTTATGCCAGCGCCTGGGCAATCTACGGCAGCGTAGAAATGGCTGCCAATGCGGGGTTTGGCTACCTTGCCTACTACCTGGGCGCGGCGGGTGCTTTTTTGCTGGCTCCGGTACTGCTAGTGCCGATCCAGCGCATCACCCGTACCTACCAATTAACGTCGCTTGCAGACCTATTTGCCTTTCGCTTTCGTTCGCGGTGGGCGGGCACGCTGGTGACGTTAGTCAGCCTGTTAGCCGTACTGCCACTACTGGGTATTCAAGTACAAACCTTGAGTGATGCCATCGACATCATGACGGCTAGCCAAGCAGGTGGCAGTATTGCGCTGCTTTTTTGCATCATCATTGCCGCTTTCGCCGTGATATTTGGCGCCCGCCATAGCCAATCCCATGGCCGGCACGACACGCTGCTCAGCGCTATCGCCTTTGAATCCATCGTTAAACTTCTGGCCATGCTCGGGCTCGGTGCGGTGGCCCTGTGGATGGTATTTGACGGCCCCGGTGATCTTCAGCTGTGGTTGGAGGGCCCTGGGGCCGTTCTTCAACAGCAGACGCCCAAACTTGACCCGGCCCAGTGGCGAACCCTACTGCTACTGTTCTTCGCCGCTGCGTTTATGATGCCGCACCTATTTCATATCAGCTTCGCGGAAAGCCTGTCGCGGCACACCCTGCTACAAGCCAGCTGGACGCTGCCGCTGTTTCTTCTGCTAATGGCGCTGCCCGTGCCGCTGATCTGGTGGGCCGCGCAGTCAGTGAGTACCGACATCCCCATCGCGGCCTACGCCGCTTTTCTGATGACCGAGCATTGGTGGGTCGGCGCGCTGGCGTTTATCGGCGGCCTGGCTGCCGCCAGCGGCACCATGATCATGATTGCACTGGCGCTGTCGGGCATGGTGCTCAACCACATTGTGCTGGTGGCAAGACCGCCTGAAGCACGCAGTGACCTCTATGGTTGGCTACTATGGCTGCGACGTGGCTTAGTCGTTGCGGTGATTATCGGTGGCTGGCTGTTTTATCAATGGGTAGGCCGCTACCACGGCTTAATTGGTCTGGGGCTGGCAGCCTTTGTAGGCATGGCCCAGTGCCTGCCTGGGATGCTGGCGCTGCTCTATTGGCCTGGCGCTAATCGTAAAGGCATGATTGTTGGCTTGGTCGCAGGCGTCAGTATCTGGCTGTGGGGATTGTGGCTGCCGCTTATGCTTTCACTGCCTCCGCCGGTGCTGCTCTTCACTCCGTTCACGGCTGCCGATGCGCCGCTGTGGTACAACGTCACGCTGGTATCGCTCGCCGTCAATATTTTGCTGCTGATTGTGATCTCGCTGTTTACGCGTATCTCTGAAGGGGAACAATCCGCCGCGGAGGCGTGCTCAGTGGACGCGGTGATCCGCTCCAAACGCTTCCCATTAGAAGCCGCCACCGCTAGCGACTTTTCCACCCACTTAGCCCAGGCACTTGGCGATGAAGCTGCCAGTCGTGAAGTCGCCCGCGCCTTGAAAGCACTTAACTTAACCCCTCAAGAGCGACGCCCCTACGCGCTGCGTCGTTTACGCGACCGCATTCAGGCCAATCTTTCTGGGTTGATGGGGCCTTCGGTAGCGCGGGACATCGTCGATCGCTACCTGCCCTATCGCCACGACGATGCGCCTGAAACCGATGACATTCACTTTGTCGAAAGCCGCCTGGAAGCCTACCGCTCGCGGCTGACAGGGTTAGCCCGCGAACTCGACGGCTTGCGCCGTCATCACCGCCAAACCCTGGCCTATTTACCGGTGGGGCTGTGCGTGCTGGGCGATGACGATGAGCTGCTGATGTGGAACCAGGCGCTCTCACAACTTTCAGGCATTAGCGGTGAAAGTGTGATCGGCTCACGTCGCGACAGCCTGCCCGCCCCGTGGCCAAGTTTGCTGGGCAGCGTGCTCGATACAACGTCAACGCCACTCTACAAACAGGCCGTCACACTACACGGCAAGGATTACTTCCTGACGCTGCACAAAGCCATTCTCAGCGGCCACGACAGCCGTGGTGGTAGTGTAATTTTGATTGAAGACCATACCGAGATGAAGTGGCTGGAAGATGAGCTGGTGCATGCCGCGCGGCTCGCCTCGATTGGCCAGTTAGCCGCCGGGGTCGCCCATGAAATCGGCAACCCGATTACCGGCATCTCGTCGTTGGCCCAGAACCTACGCTACGACACCGACGACCCTGCGTTATTGGAAACAGCTGATCAAATTCAGCAGTTGACCCAACGGGTGACCAAAATCGTCAATTCACTGGTCGGCTTTGCGCACGGCGGTCGCCAAGCGGTTCCGCTTCCCGCCTCGCCTGTCACGCTTTCATCGATTAGTGAAGATGCGCTGCACTTGATCCACCTCGCCCGCTCGGGAGAGGATGTTACCTTAACCAATGAAACGCCCGACGATTTGGTGGTTCGCGGCGATGCTCAGCGGTTAACCCAGGTCATGGTCAATTTACTTAGCAATGCTCGAGATGCCTGCGGCCAAGGCGGGCTAGTGCATATTGACGCCGGGTGCGATGACCAGCTCGCCTGGTGGCGGATAACGGACAACGGTCAGGGGATTGATCCTCGGGTGCGCGACCACTTATTTGAGCCCTTTACTACCACTAAGCCAGCAGGTGAAGGCACTGGCCTGGGGCTTTCACTGGCTTATCAGATTATCAACGAGCACCAGGGTAAAATAGACGTGGCCTCGCCACCGCCCGGACAGCCTCGCGGCACTGCCATTACGTTATGGCTGCCGCTTTACCAACAGGATGATCAGCCAGCTCATGCCAAGGATTCTGATTGTTGAAGATGAAGCCATAATTCGCAGCGCGTTAAAGCGCCTGCTGGAACGCCACGACTATACGGTCAGCGAAGCAGGCAGTGCTGAGGAGGCCTGCCTGCTTGAACTCACAGGGTTTGATCTCATCATCAGCGACTTGCGCTTACCGGGCGAGCCAGGCACTTCCTTAATTGCCACATCAGCCCCTGTGCCGGTGCTGATCATGACCAGCTACGCCAGCATGCGCTCTGCAGTGGAGGCGCTCAAACTGGGCGCCGTGGACTACGTTGCTAAGCCGTTTGACCATGCCGAGCTGCTGGAAACCGTTGAGCGGATCCTGCACAAGCAGTCAAACCAGCAGAGTCCGCCGCCGGATATCACTGATGCAGGTGGTGGACGACAAACCATGATCGGCAACTGCGTTGCCATGCAGCAGGTTTACACCCGCATTCGTAAAACCGCACCAGCGGATGTCACCGTCTTGATTCTAGGCGAGTCGGGCACCGGCAAAGAGCTCGTGGCACGTGCTATTCACCAACAAAGCAAGCGGGCCAAAGCGCCGCTCATCAGCGTGAACTGTGCGGCGATTCCCGAAACGCTGATTGAATCCGAACTGTTTGGGCACGAAAAAGGCGCCTTTACCGGCGCCAGCGCGGCGCGCACCGGCTTGGTGGAAGCCGCCGATGGCGGCACACTGTTCCTTGATGAGATTGGCGAGCTACCGCTGGATGCCCAGGCGCGTCTGTTACGCGTGCTGCAAGAGGGTGAAATCCGTAAAATTGGCTCGGTAGAAACCCGCCACGTTAACGTCCGCTTGATTGCCGCGACCCATCGCGACCTGCGCGCACTGTCAAAAACCGGCGAGTTCCGCCTCGATCTTTATTACCGCCTGAACGTGATGCAGATCGAGCTGCCGCCGCTTCGCGAGCGTGAAGATGATGTGCTGGAGATCGCCGATATTCTGCTCGATAAGGCGTGTAAGCGTCACGAACGCACGGGGCTGCGCCTATCCCGTGCAGCCCGCCAAGACCTACGCGACTACCCTTGGCCGGGCAATGTACGTGAGCTGGAGAACGCCCTGGAACGCGGGGTGATTCTTGCTGAAGGACACTTGATCCACCCGGATGACTTGGGCCTGGCGCCCATTACTGCTCGCCCTCATGCACCCTCCAATAGCACCTCGCCTACCGGGGGCAGCCCAGACAAAATCGCTGAAGAGAATGAAGATGACCTCTCTTTAGAAGATTACTTTCAGCACTTTGTGCTCGAACATCAGGATCAAATGAGTGAAACCGAGCTGGCGCAAAAACTTGGTATCAGCCGGAAAAACCTCTGGGAACGGCGCCAGCGGCTTGGTATACCGCGTAAAAAAACCGCTCGTCGCCCAGGCTAAAGGCTTAGGAAACGGCTTTAAGCATCCACCTAAGACTATCGTCTAATACACTGATTTAAATAAGAAATTATCTATTCGCGGCGACATCGGCACTGTTACCTTCCCACACAACAACGTGCATAAACGGCCGCAAAAGGGGTAACACTTCTCGAGCCGCAAAGTTCCTCTTTATTTCAAAAAACGCCAACCTTTTGAAATTTATAATTTATCCAATAGGTGGCACACCGTCTGCAGTATTACTGGGTAAGAAAAACAAACTGGGCATAGCGGTAGGTCACCAACAAAAACAACACGACCTCGCCCCAACCTGAGCCATAGCAAAAACAACAGGGCCAGGTAGAGATAAAGGTACTAACAAGAACAACAGGCTTGAGTCTCATTACTTGCTGGCGCAGGCAACACAGGCGCCGCAAACAAAAATAAAATTAGCAAGTAGCCCGAAAGGACGCGACGTACACAACAATTTGCATCCTAACAACAACAATAGCAGTCAGTGTGTACACCCCGGCGCCAATAATAATTCCCCGGGGGGAGAATAGTTCGCGGTTGGATTATTGTTTTGAATACGAGGCGGTCGGAACTATCGTGATCCTTACGCCTACCGACTGCGGTGCGTATTCAGGGCGATGTGCCATCATGAAGAAAAACAGCAGCATGGACGCTGATTAATTGCTTAATAGGGGAGGCTCTCTTAGCCTCCCTTTTCCGTGTCTGAGACTTGAGTTTATACACGTTAGTGTCAAGTGCTTTGCAAGCAGCTCTTTGCAAGCCACTCTTTGCAAGCCATCAAGGGTCGGCTACACTCAGCCACTAATTGTTTATGTTCAGTGCTCGTTTGAAGTACTTACTAATGACTATCTTTTCGTACCCTGCGAGTTGAAATTATCGCATGTTTAAAGGATTTACCCGTTTCCTACACAGCCCGGGGGAGCAATTGAAAACCTTGCTCGATCCCCAAGAGAGCACCACCACCGCCCTCTCCCCACGTAATATCCCACGGTCCGAGCACCCTGTTTCTCGCCAGCATATTAGTGATGCCGCGTTAAAAGTGCTCTACCGCCTTAGCGGCGCAGGGTTCGATGCCTATTTGGTGGGCGGCTGCATTCGTGACGCGCTGCTGGGCAAGATGCCCAAGGATTTCGACGTTGCGACAAATGCCACCCCCGAGCAGGTTCGCGATCTGTTTCGCAACTCGCGTCTGATCGGCCGCCGTTTTCGGATTGTCCACGTGCGCTTTGGCCGTGAGGTTATTGAGGTCACCACCTTTCGTGGCAAACCCCAAGACGAGCATGGCGATCATATTGCCCACCAGTCCGATGAAGGGTTACTGCTGCGCGACAACGTATGGGGCAACATCGAAGAGGACGCACTGCGGCGCGACTTCACCGTTAATGCGCTCTACTACAATATCGCTGACTTCAGCATTACTGATTTTGCCAATGGTGCCCGGGATATCGAAACCCGCACCCTGCGCCTGATTGGCGACCCGGCGACGCGTTACCGCGAAGACCCGGTACGGATGCTACGCGCGGTGCGCTTTGCGGCTAAGCTCGACTTCACGTTAGACCCCGCCACCGAAGCACCGATGTACGATCAGGCGCCGCTGCTGCTGCAGATTCCCCCGGCGCGGCTATTCGATGAAGTGCTCAAACTGTTTATGTCGGGTCATGGCTTAGTCACGTTTCGTCTACTCAGCCACTACGGCCTGTTTGGCATGCTCTTCCCTGAAGCCGAAGAAGCCATGGCTGATGCCGCCTGGGCCGAGGAGCTGATTGAACAAGCGCTGACCAACACCGATAAGCGCATTGCCGAAGAGCGCCCTGTCACCCCGGCCTTCCTGCTGGCAGCGTTTTTATGGGCACCGGTCAAACAGCGCCAGGAAGCGCTGGAGCAAGAGGGCATGCCGCCGATACCCGCGCTTCAAGCAGCCGCTCAACAGGTGGTTTCGCGTCAGTTAGAGTTCACATCAATTCCCAAGCGCTTTGGTATTCCCATGCGGGAAATCTGGGAGTTACAGCAGCGACTACCTCAGCGACGCGGTAAAAAAGCCTTCCAAACCCGTGAGCACCCACGCTTCCGAGCGGGCTACGACCTACTCCTGTTGCGCGAACAAGCGGGTGAAATTCCGCGTGGCTTAGGCGACTGGTGGACCGCGTTTCAGTGTGGCGATGAGCACGAACAGCGTCGCTTGCTGCAAAAAGTTGGCGGCGACCCGGCGAGTCAAGGTGATGGCCGGCGCAAACGGCGGCGTAAACCGCGGGCATCTGAGTAGCGAGATTGCGCGTGGGCACCTCTCCTCAACTCGCCTATATTGGCCTCGGCAGCAATCTTGAGTCGCCTGTAGAGCAGCTTCGCGCAGCGCTTAAAGAGCTTGACACGCTGCCGCTGAGCCGTCTGGTGGCGGCGTCATCACTGTATGCCAGCCGCCCAGTGGGGCCACAAGACCAACCGGACTTTGTCAATGCCGTGACAGCGCTGGAAACACACCTTTCGCCACTGGCCTTGCTTGACCAGCTGCAGGCGCTGGAACAACAGCATCGCCGCCGCCGCCAGCGGCATTGGGGGCCCCGCACGCTTGACCTTGACCTGCTGCTCTACGCCAACAACGCTATCAACATGCCACGCCTACAAGTACCCCACCCGCAAATGACCGCCCGCGCCTTTGTACTGCTACCGCTCGCAGAGATCGCGCCCTCACTCAACCTTCTCCAACAGCCGCTATCAGCATGGCTTAAAGGCGTTGAAGACCAAAGCTTGGAACGACTCTCCGACGCCTAGCGTGCACTCAATGCTACCATCTGACACATATCTCGACACCGACACCCCATTCAGGTAACAATTGCCGGTTACGCCACTTCGCGCATGCAGGGATGCAGCGTCAATAATGGCCGCTGCCTATGTCGCAGTGGCCTTGTATAAAGAGAGCACGCCATGAAAACCGTCACTCTAAGCACGCTGCAGGCCTACAAGCAGGCTGGCGAGACGTTCAGTTGCCTGACCGCTTACGATGCTTCCTTTGCCCACGCGGCAAGCCAGGCAGGCATTGATGTACTGCTGGTCGGTGATTCGCTAGGCATGGTATTACAAGGCCATAACAGCACCTTACCTGTCACTATTGAGGACATCGTTTACCACACTCGCTGTGCAGCGCGCGGTAAAGGCCACAGCCTGTTGATGGTTGATTTGCCGTTTATGAGCAACGCCACTACTGAGCGTCTGCTGGAAGATGCAGCCGCCGTCATGCGTGCGGGTGCGGAATTGGTCAAACTGGAAGGCGAAGCCTGGATGGCCGATGGCATTCGTAAACTGACTCGCCGCGGCGTACCGGTCTGCGCCCACCTTGGCTTAACCCCACAAACCGTGCACCAGCTAGGCGGTTATAAAGTGCAGGGCCGCGATGCCGCTCACGCTGAGCGGATCATTAATGATGCCAAAGTCCTCGTTGAGGCAGGCGCCTCGGTGATTCTGCTTGAGTGCGTTCCCGCGAGTCTGGGCAAAGCGGTAACCGAAGCGCTGGATGTTCCAGTCATCGGTATTGGTGCAGGGCCCGATACCGACGGTCAGATCCTGGTGATGCACGATGTACTCGGTGTTACCCATGGCCGCACACCGCGCTTCGTGAAAAACTTTATGGTTGACGCTGACAGTATTCAAACAGCCTTCCAGCATTACCACGAAGCGGTCAAATCGCGCACGTTCCCGGCCCCAGAGCACTGTTTTTAAATACTGTTTTTAAATACCGTTCTTGTAGATCGCTTTTAGAAGAAGACATCTTGACTATGCGCACTTTGCGAGACATTGATCAGCTACGCAGTACGTTGCAGGAATACCGTCAGCGCGGCCAGCGCATTGCCCTGGTGCCTACGATGGGCAACCTGCATGCGGGGCATTTAGCGCTGGTGGCCTGCGCGCGCCAGCACGCCGATATCGTGGTCTCAAGCCTGTTTGTCAACCCGATGCAGTTCGGCCTAGGGGAAGATTTAGACGGCTATCCGCGGACCTTTAACGCCGACCAGGCGCAGTTGGTTGAGGCTGGCTGTGACGTGCTGTTTGCACCTGCGGTGAGCTCACTTTATCCAAACGGCTTGGATGCTCAAACCCGTGTTCATGTACCCGTCGTCGGCGAGGGGTTGTGCGGTGGCTCGCGTCCCGGCCACTTCGACGGGGTTTCTACCGTCGTCAGCATGCTGTTCAACCTCGTCCAGCCAGACATTGCCTGCTTCGGCGAAAAGGATTACCAACAGCTTGCCGTCATTCGCAAGCTGGTGCGGGATCTGCACATGCCCATCGAGATTATCGGTGTGCCGATCGTGCGTGCCGAGGATGGCTTGGCGCTGTCATCGCGAAATGGTTATTTAAGCAGCGAGGAGCGTGCGAAAGCGCCCGCGCTATATCGCACGCTGTGTACGCTACGCGATAGCCTTGAACACGGCGCGGCTATCGAAACAGCCCTTAAGCAAGGCAAAACCGCGCTCTATGAAGCAGGCTTTACGCCGGACTATCTGGAACTACGTGAGACCACGCTCGCGCCAGTGAGTCCCACCACTCGCCAAGCGATACTGCTGGCCGCCGCCAAGCTAGGCCCAGCGCGATTGATCGACAACGTGACGGTACAACTCCCAGGCAGCACTACCAGCTCTGCCAGCCAATAAACTAACAACCGGTCATAGAGGAACTCCCATGCATACCATTATGCTCAAAGCCAAACTGCACATGGCACGCGTTACTCATGCAGTGCTCAATTACGAAGGCTCCTGTGCCATCGATGGCGATCTGCTGGATATGGCGGGTATTCGCGAAAACGAGCAGATTCAGATTTATAACGTCGAAAACGGCGAGCGTTTTACCACATATGCTATCCGCGGTGAGGAAGGCTCTCGGCTGATCTCGATCAATGGCGCCGCTGCTCACCTCGCCGCCCCTGGCCATCGCATTATTATCTGCAGCTACGCCCACTACACTGAAGCCGAATTGGAAAAGCATCAGCCCGCGCTGGTGTATCTCCAGGAAGGCAACCACGTCAGCCACACCAGTAATATTATTCCGGTGCAGTTAGCGTAGAGGTAGAACACTTCACACTTTTCTAAAACGGGCCATTTTGTGGCCCGTTTTAATTTGCTTATAAAAGCGTATTGCCGCAATGCACACCCTTCCCCTATGCTGAAGAGACGGCTGACAGAGCACGTCTAAAAGAGTACGGCTGACAGAGTACGCCAACTGGGCATCTGGAATCAGACTGCCTGCTTTTAACTCCAGGAGTCATCTTATGAAAGAAGTAGTCATTGTTGCGGCACGCCGCACCGCTGTTGGTGCCTTTGGTGGTTCACTGGCTGGCATCCCGGCAAGTGACCTTGGCGCTTTAGTCATTAAAGATATCCTCTCATCAACCGGTGTAGCCCCCGACCAAGTTGATGAAGTACTGCTAGGCCAGGTGTTGACCGCAGGCGTCGGCCAAAACCCAGCTCGCCAAGCATCGATCAAAGGCGGCCTACCGGCCTCGGTACCCGCCATGACCATCAACAAAGTATGTGGCTCGGGTCTGAAAGCGATTCACCTCGCCACGCAGGCAATTCGCTGCGGCGATGCCGACCTGATTCTGGCTGGCGGCCAGGAAAATATGTCAGCGTCTCCCCACGTCCTACCCAATTCCCGCAATGGTCAGCGTATGGGCGATTGGAAAGCCATCGATACCATGGTGCATGACGGCCTGTGGGACGCGTTCAACGACTACCACATGGGCATTACCGCTGAGAACTTAGCCGAGAAGTACGGTATTACCCGCGAAGAGATGGATAAATTTGCTGCTCAATCTCAGCAGAACGCTGCGAACGCTATTAAAGAGGGCAAATTCAAAAGCCAAATCGTGCCGGTAGAAATTCCTCAGCGTAAAGGCGACCCAATCGTCTTTGATACCGACGAAAACCCGCGCGAAGTCACCGTCGAAAAACTGGCGGGCATGAAGCCAGCGTTTAAAAAAGATGGCACCGTTACGGCAGGTAACGCCTCTTCATTAAACGATGGTGCGGCCGTGGTGATGATTTGCTCCGCTGAAAAAGCTAAAGAACTTGGCCTGGAGCCGCTAGCGCGTATTGCCGCTTACGCCAACGCCGCTGTTGACCCGGCTATTATGGGGATCGGTCCTGCGCCTGCTACTCGCCGCTGTCTAGAGAAAGCTGGCTGGAGCTTGGATGATCTAGATTTAGCAGAAGCCAACGAAGCGTTTGCAGCACAAGCGTTATCCGTCAATAAAGAGCTTGGCTGGGATGTCAGCAAGGTGAACGTTAATGGCGGCGCCATCGCCCTTGGCCACCCGATTGGCGCTTCCGGTTGCCGCGTACTGGTATCACTGCTGCACGAAATGATTGCTCGTGATGCTAAAAAAGGCCTCGCGACGCTGTGTATCGGCGGCGGCCAGGGTGTCGCACTGGCCATTGAGCGTTCTTAATAAACGTCTTCGGTTAACCAATCACCTATGCCCCCGTTACGGCGGGGGCATTTTTTTGGCTTGTAGTTGATCAGCGTGACTTTTCACCGACCACTCTGGCAGGTGTGCTCAGCACCAATAGTGCCCCCAGCAGGAATAGCCCCGAAGCCGCCCACATGGCAATGGGTAAGCTAGTACCATCGACAATACGCCCACCCAGCATGGCCCCGAGACCAATAGACATATTGAAAGTGAAGGCCATCAAAGCCGTGGCGGCCTCGGTATTCGGCGCGGTGCGTAAAATCCAGGTCTGGATGCTGACCGAGACGCTGCCAAATACCGCCCCCCACGCCATCAACAACATAACGCCGCTGCTCGGCTGCACACCCAGCACGGGGAACACAGCCACAACAAGCAGCAACAGGCTGGGAATCGCCAGCACGGCGCGGTAAGGGTGACGACCGGCAAACATGCCTGCCGCAATATTGCCCACAATGCCTGCCGCCCCATAAAGCAATAGCAAGCTCCCCACATGCCGTTGGGAAATACCGCTGATCTCTTGCAGAATGGGGCTAATAAAGGTGTAGGCGGCAAAGTGGCCAACCACCACAAAGCCCGTGGTTAACACCGCTATCCGCACACCGCGATTGCTGAATTGCTGCGCCAATACCCGCAGGCGCACCGGTTCCCTTGGTGGTAATGGCGGCAGCCAGCACCACAGCGCAATCGCCGTTAGTAGGCTAAAAACGCCCAACGTGCCAAAGGCGACGCGCCAGTTACTAAGGTCCCCCAGCAGCGTGCCTAGTGGCACCCCCAGCACGGAGGCTGCCGCCACGCCACCAAAGATCATCGTCATTGCTTTTGGCACCTGCGCTTCAGGCACTAGGCGCGGGGCAATACTGCCGGCAACGGCCCAAAACCCACCAATACTAAGCCCCACCAACACCCGAGCGGCAAGCAGCAGTATGAAACTGCTCGCCAGGGCCGACAACACACTCCCGGCGACCATGACGATCATCAATACCGTGAGCATGATGCGCCTATCCAAGCGCCCCACCGCGACCGGTAACAGCGGGGCTGAAAAGGCAGCGACGACGCCAGGTACGGTGACCATCAAGCCCGCCATACCTGGCGTAACACCCATTGAAGCGGCCACTTGAGAGAGCAGCCCAATCGGCAACTGTTCAGCGGTCACCAATAAAAAAATGCCGATCATTACGGCCACCACCGCCCACCAGTGTGGCGCTTGTTCCTGCTCCATTTACTGCTCCCTAACGCTCTCTAAGTAACCGCTTAAAAACCTTTACCGAACAAAACCTTATCGAGCAAAATAAATACTAATAAAACAATCTCTAATAAAACTAATCCTAACCAAAAAATATCGCCCCCGCAGCCAGAGGCTACGAGGGCGATAACAAAAACCTAATTAGCGATTTAAATTGAACTGATTAAATCGTGGCTTCGGCTTCTGTTGCTTCTGCGGCAAAAGCAGCTTTCTCTTCTTCGGTGATCTCTTTCATCGACAGCTTCACGCGGTTGCGGTTGTCGATATCGAGCACCTTAACGATCACGTCGTCGCCTTCGTTCAAGAAGTCGCGCACGTTATTAACGCGCTCAGCAACGATCTGCGAGATGTGTACCAGGCCATCGGTTCCCGGCATGATGTTAACAAACGCACCGAAGTCGGCAATACGTACGACCTTGCCGTTATACAGCTTGCCAATTTCCGCTTCGGCGGTAATCGCCAGTACGGTATCGATGGCACGTTTCGCAGCGGCTTTATCTTCCGCATAGATACGGACGGTGCCATCGTCGTCGAGATCGATGGAGGCGCCGGTGTCTTCGCAAATTTTGCGAATCGTCGCGCCGCCTTTACCGATAACGTCACGAATCTTATCAGGATCGATTTTAATGGTTGCCATGGACGGCGCGTTGTCGGAGACATCGCTACGGCTCTGGCTGATCACGACATTCATCTGCTCGAGAATACTCAAACGCGCGGTCAGTGCTTGTTGCAGCGCGAGCTCCATAATCTCTTCGTTGATGCCTTCGATCTTGATGTCCATCTGCAGGGCGGTGATGCCCTCTTCCGAACCGGCCACTTTAAAGTCCATATCACCAAGGTGATCTTCGTCACCCAGGATATCGGTCAAGACGGCAAAGCCATCGGCGTCTTTCACCAAGCCCATGGCAATACCAGCGACCGGTGCTTTCAACGGCACACCCGCGTCCATCAAGGCCAGCGAAGAGCCACATACAGAAGCCATCGAGCTTGAACCGTTAGACTCGGTGATTTCGGACACTACACGAATGGTATACGGGAAAGCATCTTCGGCGGGCAGCATGGCCTGCACGCCACGACGCGCCAAGCGGCCGTGACCGATTTCACGACGTTTCGGGCCACCCATAAAGCCAGCTTCGCCCACTGAGTAGGGAGGGAAGTTGTAGTGCAGCATAAAGCGGTCTTTACGCTCACCTTCCAACGATTCGATGAGCTGAGAATCACGCAGCGTGCCCAACGTTGCCACGGCAATCGCCTGGGTCTCACCGCGAGTGAACACAGCAGAACCGTGCGCTTTGGGCAGCACACCGACTTCGATGGCCAAGGGGCGCACGGTTTGGTTATCACGACCGTCAATGCGCGGCTCGCCTTTTACCACGCGTGAACGGACAACGCGTTTTTCCAATCCAGCAAAGGCACCTTTCACGTCATCTTTACTGAACTTGTCATTAACCGGTTCGCCTTCATCGGCTGCCAGCTGCTCAATGGCTTGAGCTTTCAGCTCAGCTAGCGCATCTTGGCGCTGCATCTTGTCAGTGATGCGATAGGCATCGCCCACTTTCGCTTCAAAGGCATCGGCCATGGCGGCTTTAAGCGCCACGTTTTCTTCAGCTGCCTGCCATTCCCAGCGCGGCTTGCCCGCCTCAGCGACCAGCTCGTTGATCGCACTGATGGCGACCTGCATCTCCTGATGACCGAACAGTACGGCACCCAGCATCTCGTCTTCAAGCAGCTCTTTGGCTTCGGACTCAACCATCAGCACGGCCTTTTCAGTACCGGCAACGACCATGTCGAGCTCAGAGGTGGCCAGTTCTTCAACCGTCGGGTTGAGGAAGTAGCCTTTCTCTTCGTTAAAGCCAACGCGAGCCGCGCCAATCGGGCCACTAAACGGTACGCCAGAGATACTCAGCGCCGCGGAGGTGCCAAGCAAAGCGGCAATATCCGGATCGTGGTTACGATCGGTAGAGAGAACGGTACAGACAACCTGCACTTCGTTCATAAAGCCTTTGGGGAACAGCGGGCGGATAGGGCGGTCAATCAGGCGCGAGGTTAGCGTCTCTTTTTCAGTGGGGCGCCCTTCGCGCTTGAAGAAGCCGCCAGGAATTTTGCCCACTGCGTAGGTTTTCTCTTGGTAGTGTACCGAGAGGGGGAAAAAGGGCTGGCTCGGGTTAGCTTCTTTTCGAGCAACCACGGTACACAGTACGACGGTGTCATCCATTGTTACCATGACAGCGCCGGTAGCTTGGCGAGCAATACGCCCGGTTTCGAGCGTGACGGTGCTACGACCGTACTGGAACGTTTTCTTTACCGGATTCACAGCGACTTCCTTCAGCATTATCAATATCTACTTGTCTATTCGTTTAGGTCGTTTTGACTCGTTACCATTCTAGGCGCTGGAGCGCGTTAGGGCTACCTGTTCCCTCTCGTCGTCAACTCGAAACATAAAAAAACGGGCAGCTCCTTGGGAGCTGCCCGTTTCTAATCGTTGCCGTTAACGCTTAACGACGCAGACCTAAACGCTGAATCAGAGACTGATAGCGTTCGAAATCTTTACGCTTTAGGTAGTCCAGCAGCTTACGACGCTGGTTAACCATGCGGATCAGACCACGACGAGAGTGGTGATCCTGCTTGTTGGTCTTGAAGTGGTCCTGCAGGCCATTGATGTTGGCGCTCAGCAGTGCAACCTGCACTTCAGGGGAACCGGTATCGTTATCGCCGCGGCCGTATTCAGTGACGATCTCGGCCTTCTTCTCAGCGGTTAAAGCCATCTGTATCTCCAGTAAGCAATATGCCTAAAAATGAATGGGTGAGACCACGCATATTTGCAGTCTCAAGCTACTATGTGCGTCTTGCATCTTACTATTTTCACGTAGTCTGCGGCGTCCTTGCAACAGGCCTTACGAGATAGCGACGGTACTTAACAGCCGCTTAGGCGACACTTCCTGGGCACCTTTCACTACACCAAGGCCGATAAACGTCTCGGCATAATAAAGTCGGGCTACGTCGTCCGCGGCTAATGCGCCGGTTTCGAGAGTAGCGGGCTGGCCATGGGCCAAACGGGCGTGTGCGGTGTCATCGACTGTTAGTAACGGTAAATGATTCACCAGCACATCCACAGGCATTAGCTCAGCTTCCAAGGCGGCTTGGTCGGCCAATGCTTCCAGTGCCTCTAGCGTCCACATCGCGTCGGCTAAAAAAGGCCCCGTTTTGAGCCTTCTTAGCTGACTGATGTGCGCTCCACAGCCAAGCGCTTGACCTATATCTTCGGCTAACGTGCGGATGTAAGTGCCTTTACTGCAGCTTACTTCCAGCTCGAAAGCAGTGCCTTCAAACGATAGCAGGCGCGCATCATACACGCTTATCCGCCGTGCTGCACGCTCTACGTGTTTGCCTTCACGGGCCAGCTCGTAGAGTTTTTTGCCCTGATGCTTTAGCGCCGAATACATGGGCGGCACTTGGTCAATCTCACCGCGAAAACGGGTGAGCACAGCTTCCACATCATCGACGCTTAGGCTGGGAACTTCATGCTGCTCCATCACCGAGCCTTCCGCATCGCCGGTATCGGTGATTACCCCCAGTTCTACCCGGGTGCGATACACCTTGTCGGCTTCAAGCAAGTGCGACGAGAACTTAGTGGCTTCCCCAAGGCAAATCGGCAATAAGCCGGTTGCCATCGGGTCTAGCGTGCCGGTATGCCCAGCTTTTTGAGCCTGGAACAGCCGACGAACACGCTGCAGCGCATGGTTGCTGGAAACGCCCTTAGGCTTATCCAGCAGCAGCACGCCATTAACCGGTAAACCTCGACGTTGACGCGCCACTAGCGAGTTTCCTCACTTTGCTCGGCGTCATCCTCGTCATTTTGATAGCGTGCACGATCCGTGGTCACCGCTTCATCAATCAATGAAGAGAGCTGCTGACCACGCACCACACTTTCATCGAAATGAAAACGTAGTTCTGGCACATGACGTAGCTTGATGCGCTTAGCAATCTGACTTCTTAGAAAACCAGCAGCACGCTTAAGCACCTGCAGGTTTTCCTTAATACGCTCGGGCTCTTGCTCACCCAACAGAGTGACGTAGACGTCAGAGTAGCCAAGATCACGACTAACGGTAACACCGCTGACCGTGACCATACCTAAACGTGGGTCTTTCACTTCACGCTGGATCAGTACCGCCAGCTCCTTTTGGAGCTGGTCGGCTACCCGGTCGGTACGCTTAAATTCGCGCATGGTTAGCTCCTCGCAGCCTTACAGGCTACGCTCGACCTTCACTTGGTCGAAGACTTCGATCTTATCGCCGACTTGGACATCGTTGTAGTTCTTCACGCCGATGCCACACTCCATGCCGTTGCGCACTTCCTGCACATCGTCTTTGAAGCGGCGCAGCGATTCGAGCTCGCCTTCGTAGATCACCACGTCATCACGCAATACGCGGATCTTCTTATTACGATGGACGTTGCCTTCGATGACCATACAGCCAGCGATAGCACCAATCTTCGGCGCACGGAATACATCGCGCACTTCAGCAATACCGACGATCTCTTCTTTCCACTCAGGTGCGAGCATACCGCTCATCGCCTGCTTGACCTCGTCGATCAATTGGTAAATAACGCTGTAGTAACGCAGATCCAGGCCTTCGCGCTCAACGATCTCACGGGCAGCGGCATCGGCACGGACGTTAAAGCCGACCACGATGGCTTCTGACGCGAGCGCCAAGTTGGCATCGGTACCGGTGATACCGCCCACACCCGAGGAGACCACAGCCACTTCGACTTCATCAGTGGAGAGCTCTTCCAGGGCGCCTTTGATCGCTTCCAGCGAGCCTTGTACGTCGGCTTTGAGGACGATGTTGACCTTGGCCACTTCGTCTTGACCCATCTGGCTGAACATGTTCTCCAGCTTGGCCTTCTGCTGACGCGCCAGGCGCACTTCGCGGTATTTGCCTTGACGGAAGTTAGCCACTTCGCGGGCTTTCTTCTCGTCGGCCACGACCATGAAGTCGTCACCGGCATCCGGCGTGCCACCCAAGCCTTGAATCTCGACCGGCATGGCCGGGCCAACTTCATCGACTTGCTGGGCAAGTTCGTTGGTCAGCGCACGTACGCGGCCGTAGTGCAGGCCAGCCAGGACGATATCGCCCTTTCTCAGCGTGCCGTTTTGAACCAGTACGGTAGCGACCGGACCACGACCTTTATCAAGGCGCGATTCAACCACAACCCCTTTACCTGGTGCGGAAGGCACAGCTTTCAGCTCAAGCACTTCGGAGGCCAGCTGGATCGCTTCCAGCAGCTCTTCCATACCTTCACCGGTCTTAGCAGACACGTGAACGAACTGAGTATCACCGCCCCACTCTTCCGAAATAACGCCGTGCTGCGAAAGTTCGTTTTTGATGCGATCCAGATCGATGCCCTGCTTATCGATCTTGTTCACCGCCACCACCATGGGTACTTCAGCGGCTTTGGAGTGCTCAATCGCCTCAATCGTCTGCGGCATCACGCCGTCATCCGCTGCGACAACGAGAATGACCACGTCCGTTGCCTTGGCACCACGGGCACGCATGGCGGTAAACGCCGCGTGACCAGGCGTATCCAGGAAGGTCACGCCACCGTGGTTATCTTCCACGTGGTACGCGCCAATGTGCTGGGTGATACCACCCGCTTCACCGGTGGCCACTTTCGCTTTACGGATATAATCCAGCAGCGATGTTTTACCGTGGTCGACGTGACCCATCACGGTCACGACCGGTGAACGAGTGATCTCTTCGCCTTCGTAGGAGATGCCTTCGAGCATTTCCGTTTCCAGCGCGTCATCTTTCACCAGCTTCGGCGTGTGGCCCATCTCTTCCACCACGATCGCAGCCGTATCCTGATCGATGGTTTGGTTGATGGTGACCGCTGCGCCCATGTTAAACATGGCCTTGATCACTTCGTTGGCCTTGATCGACATTTTGTCGGCCAATTCCGCCACGCTGATAGACTCAGGGATCGACACTTCACGCACGATCGGCTGGGTCGGTTTCTGGAAGGCGTGCTTGCCATTGCCGGTCTGGTTGCCACCACGGCGACCGCCACGACGTTGCTCGGCACGTTTTACCTTCTTGCCACCGCCGCCACGCTTACGCTCTTCACGCTCACCACGATCTTCATCGTCACGACGACCTTTGGCCTTTGCTGCCGTTTTCTTCGGCGGCGCGGTACGGCGGTCAGAGCGGCCTTCTTTCGGCGGCGCTGGCGGCATGTCGTCGCCCGACGGGGTATCGTCGATTTGCAGATTAGGCACGTCGAGAGCAGGCGTTACAGGCGCCTTTTCAGCTTTCGGCTTGGCGTCAGCTGGCTTCTTAGCAGCGGCTTCTTTCTTGCTCGCAGCTTCTTCAGCCGCTTTAGCTGCCTGGGCCTTCTGCGCAGCTGCTTTTTCTTCAGCGACACGCGCATCGTTTACTTTGCGCTCAGCTTCCGCTTCCGCCATATCACCCACTAACTGGCGTGGGCCGGTGTAGCTAGGCTCTGGCGCTTTCGGCTTCTCATCTTCAGCGCTTTTGACGTAAGTCTTTTTCTTACGTACCTGCACTTCGATAGTTTTGCCGCGCTCGCCGGTATTAATACGGCTACGGGTTTTGCGCGTCAGCGTGATGCGGTTTTTGCCCGCTTCAGCGGTGTCGCTACCACCGTGGCTTTTCTTCAAGAAACTCAGCAGTTTTTGCTTATCTTCTTCAGACACAGCATCGCTTTCTCGAGCGTGCTTTAAACCTGCTTCTTTCATTTGCTCTAGTAGGCGGGGCACATCACGGCCCACCTTTCCTGCGAAATCTTTAACTGTCATATCTGACATATTGACCCTCCTCAGCCCGTGACCTGTTTACTGTGTGTTCGAATCCGATGCGTCATCGACTTCAAACCAGGGCGCACGGGCAGTCATGATCAGTGCCGCTGCGCGCGCTTCGTCCAACTCCTCGATATCGACCAGATCGTCGACAGACTGCTCGGCGAGATCTTCCATAGTGACAATGCCGCGACTGGCCAAAATGAAGGCCAGGTGGCGTTCCATGCCATCCATCTCCAGCAGATCAGCTGCTGGCTGGGCACCGTCTAGCGCTTCTTCCGAGGCAATTGCCATCGTCAGCAGCTCGTCTTTCGCACGTGCGCGTAGCTGCTCTACTAATTCTTCATCGAACTCTTCGATTTCGAGCATCTCTTCCATCGGCACGTAGGCGACTTCTTCCAGGGTAGTGAACCCCTCTTCCACCAACAGGCGAGCGACATCTTCATCCACTTCAAGGTGCTGGATGAAAGAGTCCACCAGGCTATCAATCTCTTGGTCGCGCTTAGACTCTGCTTCTTCTTCGGTCATGACGTTAATCCGCCAGCCGGTAAGCTCAGAGGCTAAACGCACGTTCTGGCCGCTACGGCCAATGGCCTGAGCCAGATTATCTTGCGCCACGGCCACGTCCATCGCGTGGGCATCTTCGTCAACAAGGATAGACCCAACATCGGCGGGCGCCATGGCATTAATTACCAACTGGGCGGGATTGTCGTCCCACAACACAATATCGACACGCTCGTTTTGCAGCTCGGACGAAACTGCTTGAACTCGCGAACCGCGCATACCCACACAGGCACCCACGGGGTCGATACGGCGATCATTGGTTTTAACCGCAATTTTGGCGCGCGAACCGGGATCCCGCGCAGCCCCTTTAATCTCAATCAGCTGCTCAGCGATTTCAGGCACTTCAATTTTGAACAGCTCAATAATCAGCTCGGGACATGTCCGCGACAGCTGGAGCTGGGCGCCACGAGCGTCCGGGTCTACTTTGACCAACAGGGCACGCACCCGCTCATTCATGCGGTAACGCTCACCGTGGATCATTTCATTGCGGGGTAAAAACGCTTCAGCGTTTTCGCCCAAATCAATGATCAGGCCGTCGCGGGTGGTTTTCTTAACAATGCCAGCAACCAGTTCGCCTTCACGATCTGCGTATTGGCGTACGACTTCAGCCCGCTCAGCTTCACGTACTTTCTGTACGATAACCTGCTTAGCGGTTTGCGCTGCAATACGACCAAACGATGCGTTTTCGATGGTTTTTTCGACCACATCGCCCAATTTTAGCGGCGGATCACGCTGCTCGGCGATGGTCTCTTTAATTTCGTAATCTGGCGTTTCAAACTCGTCGTCTTCTACGACAGTCCAAAAGCGGAAGGTTTCGTATTCACCGGTGCGACGGTCAATATGGACGCGCACATTGGCTTCTTCTTTGTCAAAACGCTTACGTGACGCGCTCGCAAGAGCGGCTTCTACCGCTTCGAAGATGACGTCACGTGGGACGCCCTTCTCATTGGAGATCGCGTCAACGACCATTAAAATTTCTTTACTCATGCGTATGCCTCGCCAGAAAACCTATCCTTATGTGCATCACCCCGGCAGCCTGCCGGCAGCGCCGCCACTCGGTTAATCGTCGAACTGCGGTACAATGTGAGCAGAATCAATACTCTCAATAGGAAAGCAATACTCTTCGCCATCCAGTTGAATGAGTACTTCATCTCCCTCAACACCGACCAGAAGCCCTTGATACTTGCGCCGCCCGTCAAAGGCAGTGCGCAGCTTGAGCGCGACGTGATGACCTTGAAAGCGGGTAAACTGATCCAGGGAATACAAGGGACGTGCCATGCCTGGCGAGGAGACTTCCAACCGATACTCACCGGCAATGGGGTCTTCCACATCCATAACAGCACTGACTTGGCGGCTAATATCTGCGCAGTCTTCCACGCTAACGCCACTCTCGCGCTCGATGTAGATCACCAGCCGCGAATTTTTGCCCTGGGAAAGATGGTCGATGCCCCATAGTTCAAAGCCCATGGCAGCAACAACAGGTTCGATCAGCGCGTGAAGCGCAGCGTGTTTAGTGGCCACAGACAAAGCTCCTATAGCCGTTGCATCAGGCACCTGGCCAGGAGTTATTAGAAAAGCTAGGTGGCTGATTGGCGTTACTCGGGAATGTGTCTCCGAAAATCCGGACGACATCCGTTCTTAAGGCGCTCCTGTTTACAAAAGCGCTCGCTATCCAAAAGCTGCTAACAAAAAGCCCCTTCACTGGAAGGGGCTTTTTGAAAGAAACCTTAAGTACCATCTTAGAAACATGTAACAGGGCTAGCCTGGTAAGATTGATTGTTTTCCAAAAAAGTACAAAGGAAACAAACTATCTACATGTTACTAGGAAATGGTAGCGGGGACCGGATTTGAACCGATGACCTTCGGGTTATGAGCCCGACGAGCTACCAGACTGCTCCACCCCGCATCAATCTAGGTCGACGATAATAGACACTAAAGCCACCTACGTCAAGAACTACTTGCTTCAAGAACATCTTACTTAAAGCTGCTTTTCATTTAGCTGCTAAATGCAACAGTGCCATTTTGACAGTAAAGAAAAACATTCTGGGAAGCTGGCGAACCAGCAAAACAGATGGTGCCGAAGGCGGGACTTGAACCCGCACGACCATACGGTCACTACCCCCTCAAGATAGCGTGTCTACCAATTCCACCACTTCGGCATCAGGGGAGGCTAAAGAAACGTTATCTAACTAAACAACGAGGATTAATTACTCGCTGCTTTCCTCTAGCACTGGCGCGGTATTATCCACGTCTGCAGGCCTGTCGTCAAGCGTCGGGACGCTTTGCTGCTGCTCGATCAAACGCGAATCTGGAATACCTGCTTCCGGTGCCTGACCAGCCTGGGTGGCGAAGTAAGCCAGCGCCATCGAGGTAACGAAGAAACCCGCTGCCAAAATAGCTGTCGTGCGCGATAAAAAGTTACCGCTGCCCCGCGAACCAAACACAGTTTGTGAAGCACCGCCCCCGAAAGCCGCACCGGCTTCGGCACCTTTACCCTGCTGAAGCAGAATGAGTACCACCAGGGCGACCGCAATCACCACATGGATCATAAGAATTGCAACTTGCATGGCGTTATCCTGCTGACTGACAAATGGCATAAAAATCATCGGTCTTGAGTGAGGCTCCGCCCACTAGACCGCCGTCGATATCTGGCTGAGCAAGCAGCTCAGCCGCATTACTTGCGTTCATACTGCCGCCGTATAGCAAACGCAGCTGTTCAGCTAACCCCTTATCAAAGCCCGCCTGGTAAGCACGAATGCCTGCCATGACTTCCTGGGCTTGTTCAGGAGATGCCGTACGCCCCGTGCCAATTGCCCAAACGGGCTCGTAGGCAATAACCACTTGCTTGCGCTGGTCTGGCTCCAGGCGAGACATTACATGCCCTACTTGGCGCAGCACCACGTCCATCGTACGGCCTGCGTCGCGCTCCTCTAAAGACTCTCCCACACAGAGAATCGGCGTGATATCCACGCTCAATGCCGCTAGCAAACGCGCAAATATCTGTTCGTCGCTCTCTTTATAAAGCTGACGCCGCTCTGAGTGCCCTACCAAGACGTAAGAGACCGCAAACTCTTTGAGCATACGACCACTCACTTCACCGGTATGGGCACCAGAGTGAATGGGATTCAACGTTTGCGCACCCAATGACAGCCCCGTGCCCTCAAACGCAAGGCGCGCCGCATCCAAATAAGGGAACGGCGGAATGATAACGACATCCACGCCCTTTGGCGATACGGCGGCAGAGAAGGCCTGTCCGAATTCGTTGATCAACGCCACGGAACCGTTCATTTTCCAGTTACCGGCAATTAAAGGCGTACGCATCGACTCTCCTCACTCAAGGTGGAGCGAAATGGTATAGGAGCGGCCTTGTCAAGACAACCGCTGTTGCAAGCACAGGTTTGCTTTCCTGGGCCAGCTAGCTATATCGACCGCTAGTTAAATCGACCAGCTAGTTATATCAAATAGTGGGGCACATTTATTTAAGCAATGCCTGAACTTGTTCAGCCAAGCTGTGCGCCAATTGTTCGACATCCAAATGGGCACGCCCCTCCACCATCACACGAATTAGCGGTTCAGTGCCTGACGGGCGCAACAATACGCGTCCTTCATCACCCAACTCATGCTCTAATGCAGCAACCGCCTGCTGGAGCGGCGCCGACTCCATCACTTCTTTAGCACTTGTATGGGCGGGTAAACGCACATTAACCAGCGCCTGCGGCACTTTTTCCAGCTCTTTTAGCAGCGTCGGCAGGCTCTTCTGCTCGCGCATCATCAGCGCCAATACCTGCAGCGCCGAGACGATACCATCACCGGTAGTCTGCACATGACCGCAGACAATGTGCCCTGACGACTCACCACCCAACTCCCAACCGTTAGCGGCCATTCGCTCCATGACAAAACGGTCGCCCACTTTTGCACGTTCAAAAGGAATACCCAGATTATCCAGCGCCATGGATAAGCCAAAATTAGACATCAAGGTGCCCACCACGCCGCCCTGCAGCAAACCACGCTCATGACGATCACGGGCAATTAAATAGAGGATATCGTCGCCATCCACTTCGCGGCCATCGCCGTCAACCAACATTACGCGATCACCATCACCGTCAAAGGCAATCCCCAAGTCTGCATTTTGCTGAATGACGGCAGCACGCAATGCGGCGGGATGCGTTGAACCTACCTGCTGGTTAATATTTAACCCGTCGGGCGCAGCGCCGATGGTGGTAACGTAAGCCCCCAGCTCGCGAAACACATTAGGCGCGATATGGTAAGTGGCACCGTGGGCGCAATCTAGGACTACCTTAAGGCCATGCAAACTAAGCCGATCAGGCAGGGTTGATTTACAAAATTCAATGTAACGACCTGCGGCGTCGTCGATACGGGTAGCTTTACCCAACTGAGCGGCTTCTGCCGTGGTCAGCGGCGCTTCAAGCATGGCCTCAATACGATCTTCCGTTTCATCAGGGAGCTTCTTGCCCTCTGCGGAGAAGAACTTGATGCCATTGTCATCGAAGGGGTTGTGAGATGCCGAGATGACAATACCCGCGTCAGCACGGAACGTACGCGTCAAGTAGGCGATGCCTGGTGTAGGCATTGGCCCCAACAGCGACACATCCACACCGGCGGCAGAAAGCCCCGCCTCTAATGCGGATTCAAACATGTAGCCAGAGATACGCGTATCTTTGCCAATTAACACCCGCGTTCGACCTTTATCACGGCGCAAGACCTGCCCTGCCGCCCAGCCTAGCTTGAGCATAAAATCAGCCGTAATGGGCGATTTACCCACTGTGCCGCGAATACCATCGGTACCAAAATAGCGCCTTGTCATGCGTCAGACTCCTTGTTAAGCGGCGGCTCGCAGCCCTCTTGTAGTACCGCCCACGCCATATTGACTGCATCTACCGTTGCAGCGACATCATGTACACGCAGAATATTAGCCCCACGCTCTACCGCCATGGCTGCCAGTGCCAAACCACCGGAAAGACGCTCCTCTACCGGGCGGCCTAACACTTTCCCAATCATACTCTTGCGTGACATACCTACCAGTAATGGAAGCTCCAACGATTGTAGAGTCTCCATATATTTGAGTAAGCGTAGATTGTGTTCGACGGTTTTGCCGAAGCCAAAACCAGGGTCAACTAAAAGCCGATTACGGCGCAGCCCGGCCGCCTCACACTCGGCCACTCGGCGGGCCAAATAGTCTGCTACCTCTTCCTCGATTGGGCGCGAATAAGCAGGTGCTTGCTGCATATCTTGCGGCTCGCCCTGGCGATGCATTAAGCAAACGGGCAGGCCACTGCCTACCGCAGCCAACAGCGCCCCTTCGCGCTCTAACGCGCGCACGTCGTTAAGCATACCGGCGCCCAGCTCACTCGCCTCGCGGATAACGGCAGGACAACTGGTATCCACCGATACCAGCGCATCCAGTTCGCGCACCAGGATTTCTACCACGGGGGCAACCCGGTCAAGCTCTTCCTGGGGGCTGACAGGCGTAGCGCCAGGGCGAGTCGACTCGCCTCCCACATCAATGATCGCCGCCCCTTCCGCCAACATCCGCTCGGCATGGCGCAACGCGTCATCTAGAGCAACGTGCTGCCCGCCATCAGAAAAAGAGTCGGGTGTGACATTAAGGATACCCATCACGCGGGGAAAGGAGAGATCCAACAGGTGGCGCCCGCAACGCAGTTGGAAAGCATTTTCAGCTGTTTGCGTAGAGGGCGTATCCATAAGTGATTTCATGCTGCAGCCTGGTCAATAAAAGAAACTTTGCAGTGTTATAGGCACAGCATAACAAAAAAGGCGCCCCTTGAAGGGGCGCCTTTTGCTTATACGCAGGGTTAACTATCTAATCATCTAAGGACCCGCAGGGCCGCCGAGAGGGTCTGAAGGCCGACGGCGCGGCTCGTCATCATCCTCTTCACCGTCGCTGCCAGAAGCGTTGGTAGACGTATCATCATCGGCTTCTTGCGCTTTTGGCTTATTACCGCCGCCAACAGGCGTACCGCCACCGGATGAATCACCGTCGTCCCAGCCTTCGGGCGGACGGGGATCGCGCCCCTCCATGATGTCTTTCAACTGCGTGGCGTCAATAGTCTCATACTTCATCAACGCTTCGGCCATGGCATCAAGCTTGTCGCGATTATCCGTTAGGATTTGGCGGGCCTGCTCATAACAATCGTCGATGATTTTGCGGACTTCTTTATCAAGGCGCGTCGTGGTATCACCCGACTTCATCTTACTGCCGCCCTGACCCGGGCCACCGAGGAACTGATGCGACTCGTCCTCGTCGTACATGATCGGACCCATCTCGTCCGACAAGCCCCACTTCGCCACCATGTTGTGGGCAAGCTCAGTGGCGCGCTTGATATCGTTAGAGGCGCCGGTGGTGACACCGTTCGGACCCAACGTCATCTCTTCAGCAATACGACCACCAAACAGCGAGCAGATCTGCCCCAGAATTTGCTGACGCGACAGGCTGTAGCGATCCTCTTCCGGCAAGAACATCGTCACGCCGAGGGCACGCCCACGGGGGATAATGGTTACCTTGTAGACCGGATCATGCGAAGGCACAACCAAACCGATGATGGCGTGACCTGATTCATGATAAGCGGTGTTGAGCTTCTCTTTATCGGTCATGACCATCGACTTGCGCTCAGCGCCCATCATGATCTTGTCTTTAGCCAGCTCCAACTCTTCCATGCTGACTAGGCGCTTATTGCGGCGCGCAGCAAACAGTGCGGCTTCGTTGACCAGGTTGGCCAAATCCGCGCCAGAGAAGCCAGGCGTGCCGCGGGCAATCAGCTGCGGTTTTACGTCATCACCCAGCGGCACTTTACGCAGGTGAACGCCAAGAATGTGCTCACGACCACGAATATCCGGCAAGCCAACGGTAACCTGACGGTCAAAGCGGCCTGGACGCATAAGCGCAGGATCAAGCACGTCAGGACGGTTAGTCGCAGCGATAACGATGACGCCTTCGTTGGCCTCAAAACCATCCATCTCGACCAGCAGCTGGTTCAACGTCTGCTCGCGCTCGTCGTTACCGCCACCCATGCCAGCACCGCGAGAGCGACCCACAGCATCAATCTCATCGATAAAGATGATGCAGGGCGCCTGCTTCTTAGCCTGTTCGAACATGTCGCGCACACGTGATGCGCCGACACCGACAAACATTTCAACGAAGTCAGAGCCCGAGATAGAGAAGAACGGCACTTTCGCTTCGCCAGCAATGGATTTTGCCAGCAGCGTTTTACCGGTACCTGGGGGCCCTACCATTAACACGCCGCGGGGAATCGTACCGCCCAAACGCTGGAATTTGGTGGGGTCACGTAGGAAGTCGACCAACTCTTCGACTTCTTCTTTGGCTTCATCACAGCCAGCCACGTCGGCAAAGGTCGTTTTGATCTGATCTTGAGAGAGCAGCTTGGCCTTCGATTTACCAAAGCTCATCGGGCCGCCTTTACCACCGCCGGCACCACCCTGCATCTGGCGCATAAAGAACATAAAGATGCCCAAAATCAGCAGAATCGGGAAGCTGGCAATAAGCAGCCGCGTCCAGATACTTTGCTGTTCTGGCTCTTTACCCACGACCGTCACATTATTGCTCAACAGGTCGTCCATCAGCTTCGGATCTTCTGCCGATGGGCGGATCGTCTGAAACTGAGAGCCATCCGTGCGCTCACCACTGATGGTGTAACCATCAATCGTGACGCTACGTACCTGCTGATTTTGCACCTGCTGCACAAACTGAGAATAGTTGGTGTTTTGCGGTGCGCTTTCGGTGCTGAAATTATTGAACACTGTCAGTAGGACGGCCGCGATGACCAACCACAGAATCAGGTTCTTCGCCATATCATTCAAGGGGCTACCCTCATTACAAGAATCCGTCAGTTAAACCCTGGTGCTTAATAAAGCCTGCTACTAATAATCTTAGTACTACGACATTACATCAGCATCAAGCGTTCAACCATTGCCAAAGCGTCTTATGCCTCGGGCCATCTGTGTCACGCGCGTATTGCGGCTAATGTGACACACGTTGCGCTTGCCTGTCTGGCAATCGCGCTGATAAATCTTGGCTATGAACCACATACACCGTTATCCCATCACAGGTAAAATCATCGAACCATATGATGCGTTAACCGCGAAACCCTTCGGCCAGAAAATACACTTCACGGGAGCGTGCCCGCGATGCATCCGGCTTGCGAGTCACTACCTTGCTAAAGCTTCCGCGCAACTCTTTCAGGTAAGCGTCAAACCCTTCCCCCTGGAATACTTTAGCTAAAAACCGACCACCGGGTGACAGAGTTTCGCGAGCAAGTTCTAACGCTAACTCCACTAAGTACATCGCCTGAGGCTGATCAATTGCCGCCATACCACTCATATTGGGGGCCATATCCGACATCACAAGGTCTACGCGACGATTATCTAGACGTTTTAATATCGCCTCCAACACCGCCTCTTCCGTAAAATCCCCCTGGATAAAGTCCACGCCTGCGAGCGCATCCATCTCCAAAATATCAGAAGCGATGACCACACCTTCAGGCCCTACCCGCTCAGCAGCAATCTGACTCCATCCGCCGGGCGCTGCCCCTAAATCAATGACCGTCATACCGGGTCGCAGCAGTTTATCCTTTTCATCCAGCTCAATCAGCTTATAGCTGGCACGGGAGCGATAGCCATCTTGCCAACTCTGCTTCACGTACTGGTCGTCAAAATGCTCCTTCTTCCAGTTATTGCTGGTTTTGCTAACGGAATGTTTACGGCTTGGGGGCTTTTGCTGCATGTGGGAATCTAACACTGGAATAAGAGATGGGCGCATTCACGCGATCGCTTTCACTCGGTGACGTTTCACCGTAAGATGGAGCGTTAAGCGCTAACCGGGATACCGCAAGATACCATGAGCTTGTCACAGGCACAAAAGAAAGCATTTCGTAGCATTGGCCACCATCTTAACCCAGTGGTCACCGTTTCTGAGAACGGCGTCTCCGAAAATTTGCTCGCAGAACTTAACCGCGCACTCACCGATCACGAACTGATCAAAGTGAAACTCGCCATTCCTGAGCGTGATGATCGGGCTGCTATGATAGCCGAACTGATCGCCAACAGCCGTGCCGACCTTGTGCAAACCATTGGCAAAATGGCGCTGCTCTACCGTAGGAACCCGCAGGTGAATCCAAAGCTTTCTAATGTTACCCGCTTTGAGAACCACCACGGTCGGCATTAACCGTTAGATTGTACTCGTTCTAAAACGAATACTGCTGCACTAAAACGCCCCTTCAACCGACCTAACCGAGGTCAATTGAAGGGGCGTTTTTTCATCAAACGTATTCGACGCTACCTATTTCGTACTCGACATCGCCGCCGGGGGTTTTCACCACCACAACATCCCCCTCTTCCTTGCCGATTAAAGCACGGGCGATGGGAGAAGTGACCGAGATACGGCCAGACTTAATATCCGCCTCATCTTCGCCGACGATACGATAAGTAACTTCCGCATCGGTATCCAGATTCATTAGCGAAACGGTAACACCAAAAATCACTTTGCCGGTTTTCGGTAGTTTTGTGACATCAATTACCTGGCAGACGGAGAGCTTACTTTCGATCTCCTGAATACGCCCTTCGATAAACCCCTGCTGCTCACGAGCGGCGTGATACTCGGCGTTCTCTTTAAGATCACCGTGCTCCCGCGCTTCGGCGATGGCCGCGATCACCTGCGGACGAGCTTCGCTTTTAAGGTGGTCGAGCTCTTCACGAAGGCTTCTTTCTCCCGCAACTGTCATCGGAACCTTGTTCATTGACTTGCTCCTGCATGCAGATCCTGAAGGCGCCGCACCGTAATCTCCCTACCGTACTCAAGCGCCATGCAAACAGCATTAGCGCCCGCCAAGGTGGTCGCATAGGGCACCTTGCGCGAGAGAGCAGTACGGCGAATGACCGAAGAGTCGTTAATAGCCTGACGACCTTCAGTAGTGTTCACAATGTAGGCGATTTCGTCGTTCTTAAGCAGATCGACGATATGGGGACGACCTTCGTAGACTTTATTGACGTGCTCCACGGCAAGCCCAGCAGCTTCCAAAGCAGCCGCTGTTCCCCGTGTTGCACATAGCGTAAAGCCTAATGCTAACAGAGAACGACCCACTTCGATAATCCCCGCCTTGTCCGGTTCGCGTACAGACAGGAACGCTTTACGCTCGCCGGTCAGCGCCGGAATCGCTTCGCCCGCGCCCAACTGGGCCTTGAAGAAGGCCTCGGCAAAGGTATCGCCAGAGCCCATTACTTCGCCGGTTGACTTCATTTCCGGCGACAGAATCGGATCGACGCCCGGGAATTTATTGAACGGGAAAACGGCCTCTTTAACACTATAGAAGTGCGGCACGATTTCCTTCTCAAAGCCCTGTTCAGCCAATGTTTTACCGGCCATGCAGCGCGCCGCAATCTGGGCAAGCGAGGTGCCGATGCACTTGGACACAAAGGGCACCGTACGCGAAGCGCGGGGGTTAACCTCAATTACGTAGATCTCGCCATCCTGCCAGGCGAGCTGCACGTTCATTAAGCCTTTAACGCCCAGCTCAACCGCCATCTGCTTCACTTGATGGCGCATCTCGTCCTGCACATCGGCAGGCAGCGAGTAAGGCGGCAGCGCGCAGGCAGAGTCACCGGAGTGAACACCCGCTTGCTCTACGTGCTGCATGATGCCGCCAATCACTACCTGCTGACCATCCGACACCGCATCGATATCGATCTCGATTGCGGCACTCAGAAAGTGATCCAGTAGCACCGGTGAATCGTTAGAGACTTTCACCGCGTGGGTCATGTAATTTTCAAGCTCGGAGGCGTCGTAGACGATCTCCATGGCCCGACCACCCAGCACATAGCTGGGGCGTACCACCAGCGGGTAGCCAATCGCTTCAGCTTTATCGAAGGCTTCAGCAAAGCTGCGCGCTGTGGCATTGGGCGGCTGCTTCAGGCCCAGCTTGTCGATCATCACCTGGAAGCGCTCGCGGTCTTCTGCACGGTCAATAGCGTCCGGCGTGGTGCCGATAATCGGCACGCCAGCGGCCTCTAGCTCTCGGGCCAGCTTCAGCGGCGTCTGGCCACCGAACTGAACGATCACGCCCACCGGCTTCTCTTTGTCGGCGATTTCGAGCACGTCTTCCAACGTTACCGGCTCAAAGTAGAGACGATCAGAGGTGTCGTAATCGGTAGAGACAGTTTCCGGGTTGCAGTTGACCATGATGGTTTCATAGCCGTCATCGCGCATGGCGAAGGCGGCGTGAACGCAGCAGTAGTCAAACTCGATACCCTGGCCGATCCGGTTAGGGCCTCCGCCCAGCACCATAATTTTCTGACGGTCAGACACATCCGCCTCGCACTCCTCTTCATAGGTGGAGTACATATAGGCGGTGTCCGAAGCAAACTCCGCAGCACAGGTATCGACGCGCTTATAAACCGGGCGAATGCCAGCGGCCTGACGGGTTTGACGAAACTCTTTTTCGCTGACGTTAAGCAGCTTGGCCAGGCGCGCATCGCCAAAGCCTTTGCGCTTGAGCTGATAGATCTCACGGGAAGAGAAATCGGCCAGCGAGCGCTTGGCAACGGCGTTTTCAGTCAGCACCAGATCTTCAAGCTGGACCAGGAACCAGGGATCGATATTGGTCAATGCAAAGACCTCATCGACACTCATGCCTGAACGCATGGCGTCCGCCACGTAGAAAATGCGCTCGGCACCGGCGGCCTGGAGCTCGCCCTGAATAATCGCCATGTTGTCCGGCGTGAAATCGGTAATGATCGGATCAAGACCATCGTTGCCGGTTTCCAGGCCACGCAGCGCTTTCTGCAGCGACTCTTGGAAGGTACGGCCAATCGCCATCACTTCGCCCACCGACTTCATCTGCGTCGTTAGGCGATCATTAGCCTGGGGGAATTTCTCAAAGGTGAACCGTGGAATTTTAGTGACCACGTAATCAATAGACGGCTCAAAGGATGCCGGCGTACGCCCGCCGGTAATATCGTTCTGTAGCTCGTCCAGGGTATAGCCGATCGCCAATTTCGCGGCGATTTTCGCAATCGGGAAACCGGTCGCTTTAGAGGCTAGCGCCGAAGAACGCGACACCCGCGGGTTCATCTCGATCACCACTAGGCGCCCGGTTTTGGGGTCCATACCAAACTGGACGTTGGAACCACCGGTCTCCACACCAATCTCGCGCAGTACCGCGAGGCTGGCATCACGCATGATCTGATACTCTTTATCCGTCAGCGTTTGCGCCGGGGCCACGGTGATGGAGTCACCGGTGTGCACGCCCATGGGGTCGAAGTTCTCAATCGCGCAGACGATGATGCAGTTGTCGTTTTTGTCACGCACCACTTCCATCTCGTACTCTTTCCAGCCCAGTAGCGACTCATCAATGAGCAGCTCGTGGTTGTTGGAAAGCTCAAAACCGCGCGTACAGATCTCTTCAAACTCTTCCTTGTTGTACGCCACGCCGCCGCCGGAGCCGCCCATGGTGTAGGAAGGACGAATAATGGTCGGAAAACCAAGCTCTGCCTGAATTTCCCACGCCTCATCAATGGTGTGCGCCACTTTCGCTTTCGGGCACTCCAAGCCAATGCGTTTCATGGCCTGATCGAACAGATCGCGGTCTTCGGCCATGTTAATCGCATCGGCGTTGGCACCGATCATCTCGACGCCGAACTTCTCCAGCACGCCATGCTTTTCAAGCTCGAGGGCGCAGTTCAGCGCCGTCTGACCGCCCATGGTCGGCAGAATCGCGTCGGGGCGCTCGGCCTCGATGATTTTCTCTACTGTCTGCCAAGTAATCGGCTCGATGTAAGTGGCATCGGCCATAGCCGGGTCGGTCATGATAGTGGCGGGGTTAGAGTTGACCAAAACAACCCGGTAACCCTCCTCACGCAGCGCTTTACACGCCTGGGCGCCGGAGTAATCGAATTCGCAGGCCTGGCCGATCACAATCGGGCCAGCGCCAATGATCAAAATAGTGTTGATGTCGGTACGCTTAGGCATAACGGTTCCCGCAAAAAATGGTGACGATGAGCGACAAAAGACGGCGATACGGTGATGCGCAGAACGCGTTAACGGCGTGCCTGCATCATGGCCACGAAGCGATCAAACAGCGGTGCCACATCGCGCGGGCCGGGGCTCGCTTCCGGGTGACCCTGAAAGCTAAACGCGGGTCGGTCGGTAAGCTCAATCCCTTGCAAGGTGCCATCGAACAGCGACCGGTGCGTTGCGCGAACGTTGGCAGGCAGTGTTGCTTCATCCGCCGCAAAGCCGTGGTTCTGGCTGGTGATCATCACTGTGCCGGTATCCAAATCCTGCACCGGGTGATTGGCACCGTGGTGGCCGTGGCTCATTTTGACCGTCTTCGCCCCGGCGGCGAGCGCCAGCAGCTGGTGGCCCAGGCAGATACCAAACACCGGGATATCGGTTTCCAACACATCTTGAATCGCTTTAATAGCGTAGTCGCAGGGCTCTGGGTCGCCCGGCCCATTGGCTAAAAACACGCCATCAGGCTTCATCGCCAGCACGTCAGCGGCGGGGGTTTGCGCGGGAACCACCGTCAGACGGCAGCCACGGGCGGCCAACATGCGCAGAATGTTGAATTTCACACCGTAGTCGTACGCCACCACATGGTAGGGGCGCTCGCTTTTGGAAGCATCAGCGTAGCCTTCACCCAATGTCCACTCACCTTCCGACCACTCGTAAGTTTCTTTACACGACACCTCTTTGGCCAGATCCATGCCCTTCAGACCAGGGAAAGCCTTGGCGGCTTCCAGCGCACGCGCCACTGCATCTTCGCCCTCAGCATCAGCACCCGCTAAAATCGCCCCGTTCTGCGCGCCTTTATCGCGCAAAATGCGCGTTAGGCGGCGGGTATCGATATCGGCAATGCCCAGCACGTTCTGGCTTTTCAGGTAATCCGACAGCGACTGCTCTGAGCGGAAGCTGCTAGCCATTAACGGTAGATCACGAATGACCAACCCTGCCGCGGCAATAGAGGCGGACTCAATGTCTTCTGCGTTGATGCCGGTGTTGCCGATATGGGGATAGGTGAGAGTAACGATTTGGCGGGTGTAGGAGGGGTCAGTGAGGATTTCTTGATAACCGGTCATGGCCGTATTGAACACCACCTCACCGCTTGTTAATCCGTCCGCGCCAATGGCGATGCCGTGGAACACGCTACCATCTTCCAGGGCCAATATTGCGGGTTTGCTCAATGCGGCGTTATTCAAAACAAGATCCTCCCATGCTGGTGGGAGCCTGTAGGGCGCAGGCTCAGCAAATTCTTTATGAATCCACGACCTCATTATCAAACGATTCATTATCAATAATGAGGTCGTAAAAAAGCGGGACGAAGCCGATAAAAAGAATCGGTTTCATCCCGCTTGTTGTTCTATGCCTTTTAGAGACACGTCACTATCAATGCAATAGCCGTGAACTCAAGGGCAGGCTTTGGGCTGGCCAACGCAACAAGCGCGCCGTCTAAGGTCTGTAAGTCAGAGCTTCTAAGCCACCCGGCCAAAATTTTTGAAATGTTACAGGAATTCTAGGCCTAGGACTACCCCTTAATCGTAGCACCCGCAGACATTAGTGTTTTCTTAATCCAGCCCCAGCACATCCTGCATATCGTAACGACCGAGCTCTTTGCCAGCGACCCAGCGCGCTGCGCGAACGGCGCCTTTGGCAAAGGTCATTCTGCTGGAGGCTTTATGGGTGATTTCGATACGCTCGCCTTCGGTGGCAAACATCACCGTGTGCTCGCCGACGATATCGCCCGCCCGCACCGTGGCAAAGCCAATCTCTTTATCGGTACGTGGACCGCACTGGCCTACCCGCTCGAACACACCGTGCTCTTTCAGGGAGCGCCCCAGGCTGTCGGCGATCACTTCGCCCATTTTAATAGCAGTACCTGAAGGCGAATCCACTTTGTGGCGGTGATGGGACTCGATGACTTCGATATCGTAACCTTCATCGCCCAGCGCCTTAGCAGCGGTTTCGAGCAGCTTCAGCGTTAGATTCACGCCGACGCTCATATTGGGGGCAAACACCATAGCGACTTTATCGCGATAGCTATCGAGCTGGGCCAGCTCATCATCGCTCATGCCGGTGGTGCCAATCACAATGCGCTTACCGTGTTCGGCGCAGAATGCCAGATTACCCAGGGTGACCTGCGGAGCCGTGAAGTCGATCAACACATCGAAATCATCAACTATCGACGCGAGTGAATCTACCGCGACGACACCGCGCTTCCCTAACCCTGCGAGCTCGCCAATATCAGCGCCCGCTAAGGAGCTGCCCGGCTCCACAATGCCGCCAGCCAGCGTTGCCTCAGCATCTTGCTCTACAGCATTTACCAACGTACGGCCCATGCGGCCAGCCACGCCTACAATGGCAATTCGGGTCATGCGAACTCCTGCGCTCTGCGTTCCGGTATATAAAAAGTGTCGCAATTATAGCAGACGCACCAGCGCATTAGACGCTCTCCTTTGCTGCCATGAAGATTGCTGCCATGAAGACTCAGCTTAGTTCTCCCAAACAATCGCCAGCTCTTCATCCCCTGCCATACGAATTAAGTGACGTTCGACCACGCCTTCCAGCTCATCCAAATGCTCCTCTTCCAGGGTTTCGATGGCAACCACCAATTTATCGTGCTCAGCGAGCATTAAGCAGGTACCTGTGGCAAAAGTGATCTTGCCTTGCTGATCACTCTGTTCAACCTCCAACTTATGCGACCAGTGCTTACAAAGGCGGTTGATCAAACGCTCAGCAGAAGGCGTGGCAATTTCAACGCGAGATAAAGGCATAGCGGCCTCCCCATAAGAGTAAGTACTTGCTAATTAAGATAGTTTTAACAACATTATCAGTTAGCTGTAAACACAAAAAGCGCAGCATGCTAATAACCAGATGCCGATTAAAGCATTACCACCCAAACGATAATAAGTTACAATATCAGTTGCATCACTATGCTATCTTTGCCTAAAACGGTGTTAGCGACACCCGTTCTATTAACCAATATCGACCAATGAGTAAATAAATGCTCAGTTCTCCGCACTTAAAAACCCTGTTGGCTACTCTTATCAGTTTTGCTGGCTGCGTCACTGCTCAGGCTGACGATATCACCATTACAGATATCGCTGGCCGACAAGTCACCCTAAATGCGCCCGCAGAAGGGGTTATTTTAGGCGAAGGGCGACAGATTTATCTGTTAGGGCTGCTCGAACCCGAAGCCCCTTTCGCTCACGTGGTGGGTTGGCGCGAAGACTTCTCTCAAGCGGATCCCGATAATTATTCCCGCTACCTGAAACGCTTCCCAGAGATCGAAGCGATCCCCACCTTTGGCGGTTTTAAAGACGGCACTTTCGACGTCGAGCAGGCCGCCTCGCTTAATCCTGACGTAGTGCTGATGAACATCGAGGCGAAAGCCGCCACAGAAGACGCCGCCTACGACGACAAGCTGGCACAACTCGGCATTCCCATCATCTATGTGGATTTTCGCGAAGACCCGCTTGAGCACACCATCCCCTCCATGCGCATCATCGGCCAGATCATGGACGACGAAGAAGCGGCCGAAGCGTTCATCGAGTTTGCCGAGACGCAGTTGGCACGGGTAACCAATGTCATCGCCGAGGCCAACCCAGAACGCCCCAGCGTGTTTATTGACCGGGCTGGCGGCTACTCCGACGAGTGCTGCATGAGCTTTGGCCCCGCCAACTTTGGCGACTATGTCACCCTAGCTGGCGGTAGCAATATCGCTGAAGGCATCATTCCTAACAGTTTCGGCAACCTGAACCCTGAACAGATTATTGCTGCCAACCCTGATCATGTCGTCGTCACCGGCGGCAACTGGGATGCCTACGTGCCGGGCGGCAACTGGGTCGGCGTAGGCCCCGGGGCTGATATGCAAAACGCTCGCGCCAAGCTTGAAGCACTGACCGAGCGCACCGCAATGACCGGCATCAAGGCGGTAGAATCCGGTAACTTCCACGCCATTTGGCACCAGTTTTACAATAGCCCCTACTACTTTGTAGCCGTGCAGCAGCTAGCCAAATGGCTACACCCAGAGCTGTTTGAAGACCTGGATCCCAACGCCACGATGAAAGAGCTGCACGAGCGCTTCTTACCCATCGACTATGAAACCGGCTACTGGATATCGCTCCATGGCGACTGATACGAGGATGACGGAAACGGCGGTAACAGAGCGCCTTTCACAGGGACGCACCTTCTACCATAGCCAGGTTTTCCGCCGCCAAATGATACTGGCGGCACTGGTGTTAGCGCTGTTTTTTAGTCTCTGCGTTGACCTGGCACTGGGGCCCGCCCGCTATAGCCTGGGTGAAGTGATCGCGGCGCTGTTTACCCCGGACAGCGTTAGCCAGCAAGCGCGAGTGATTCTCTGGGAAATCCGCATGCCGGTAGCGCTGATGGCCCTAGTGGTAGGCGCCAGCTTGTCGGTGGCCGGGGCACAGATGCAAACCATTCTGAGCAACCCGCTAGCCAGCCCGTTTACCCTAGGGATTTCCGCCGGGGCCAGCTTTGGTGCCGCTCTGGGTCTCGCCTTCGGGGTGGCACTGGTGCCTGCCGCCATTGAATTTGTGGTGCCCATCAACGCCTTCGTGATGGCCATGTTCACCGCATTTTTAATTCATGCCTTAAGCCTTAAGCGCGGTGTGACGGTAGAGACCATTGTGCTGCTCGGCATCGCCATGGTGTTTATCTTCAACTCGCTGATGGCGCTGATTCAGTTCTTTGCCAGCCAGGAGGCGGTCTCTGCAGTGGTCTTTTGGACGATGGGCAGCTTAACCAAAGCCACCTGGCCCAAGTTCTGGATCGCCCTTAGCATTCTTGCTTTATCCATGCCGCTGCTTGCCCGACATGGCTGGGCGCTAACCGCCATGCGCCTGGGCGACGCCAAAGCCGAAAGTATGGGTGTCAATCCCCGCGCGCTGCGTTTGGAAGTGCTGGTGCTGGTATCGCTGCTCGCCGCCATCGCGGTGGCGTTCGTGGGCACCATTGGCTTTATCGGCTTGGTGGGCCCGCATATTGCACGCATTTTACTGGGTGAGGATCAGCGCTTCTTCCTACCCGGCTCGGCCCTGTGCGGCGCGCTTATCCTCTCCGTTGGCTCGGTTATCTCCAAGATCATTATTCCTGGCACCATTATTCCCATTGGCATTATTACTTCGCTGGTGGGCATTCCCTTCTTCCTATTTCTGGTGCTTAGCCACAAGAAGGCCTCATGGTAACCCTACAACTGAACCGTGTATCCGCCCGCTACGGGCGTCGCCCTATTCTGGAAGAGATCACCACACCCTGCTTTCAAGGGGGGCAAGTCGTTGCCTTGCTAGGGCCCAATGCAGCAGGTAAATCGACGCTTTTTCGCCGCATATTAGGGTTATTGAAAGGCGAAGGCGAAGTGATTATCAGCGGCACCAGCGCCGAGCACCCCGTGGGCTATATGCCCCAGGACACCGGCGCCAAGGCCGTGCTGACGGTCTATGAATCAGTGCTTTTGGCACGTATGCAGGGACGTGGATTAAAAGTGCAGCCTGAGGATTTAGCGCAGGTTGATCGTGCGCTGGAGGAACTCAGCATTACGACCCTTGGCGAACGCGATATCGGCGACCTTAGCGGCGGGCAGCGCCAGTTGGTCAGCGCTGCCCAGGCTCTGGTGCAAGAGCCTGAGATTCTGATGCTGGACGAGCCCACTTCGGCACTCGATTTGAACCGCCAGATCAGCCTTTTGACGGTGCTGCGCCGGCTAGCCGATGAACGCCAGATGCTGATTTTGGTGGCGCTCCATGACCTGGGGCATGCGCTACGTTTCGCCGATGCCGCCATGATGCTCGAAAATGGTCGCTTGATTGCCTGCGGCCCCACCGCCGAAGTGATTACCCCTGCGCTGCTACGTCAGGTTTATCGGGTATCTGCACGTATTGAGTCCTGCTCGAAAGGCCAACCGCAGCTTATCGTCGAAGCAGCCATTTAAGCCGCCGCCCTTCCATTGCCGCTAGCGCCACCCCGGATAACATGAGCGGTAGCGCTAGCAGGAAGCCGCTGGAGACCGGTATTCCAAACAGCACCCAATCGGCGAGCACGGGCCACACCAGGGCAATATATTCAAAAGGCGCCAAGCGCGACGCCTCGGCATAGCGCAACGCTAATGTCATCGCAATGTGCGCTGCGCCGCCAAATAGGCCCGATAACACCAGCAGCGAAAACTCCACCCGGTTAAGCGCTGCCCAGCCCAATGGCATCGTTGCCAGCCCAGCCAGCGCTGCTACCACAATAAAGTAGAATGCAATTGATGCTGCCGTTTCAGTTCGCGAAATACGTCTGACGGTCAGTAGCGCCCCAGCAGTTAATAGCGCACCCAGCGCCCCAAGCGCGTACCCGGTTATGTGGCCATTGCTTGAACTAGCGCCCAGCCCAGGCAAAATCAGCACAGCGACACCAGCAAGCGCCAATACTATGCCGCCCGCACGATAAAGTGAGCAACGCTCTCTTAAGAGCAGCACACCCCCTATCGCCATAAAAACCGGCGTTAGCTGTGCAAGCAGCGTCGCCTCGGCAACCGGCAACAGTGCCACCGCCGCAAAAGAGGCAAACATGGCCGCCGCCCCCAGCCCGGAACGGAGCGCATGCCCCAACGGGCGCCGCGTCGCCAACCCCCGAGGAAACTCCCGACGCACCAGAAGAAACACGACGATAGGCAGCAGCGCAAACAGCGAACGGTAAAACACCGACTGCCCCACCGGCACTTCGTCACTGACTGCCTTAATACACACCAGCATGCCGGTAAAAAGCAGGCCAGACAGTACCCGCAGCAAAATGCCCATGGTGGGCTTTTCTTCAAGGTGATCCATTGTGCGCAGCATTTCCTAAACAGCAAAAACCCCCGGGCGAACCGAGGGTCTTTGAATCAAACATCTAACTTACTACCATCATCTCAGCTTTACGGCTTCATATCTTCAAAGAAGCTCTTCACACTGTCGAAGAAACCGGTCTTCTTCGGTGAGTGGCTATGGCTGTTGCTGCCGTCGAAGCTCTCTTGGAGCTTGCGCAGTAGGTCGCGCTGCTCGTCGTTGAGCTTGACGGGTGTCTCGACCACTACCTTGCATAGCAAGTCGCCGGGCATACCACCACGCACTGGCTTCACGCCTTTACCACGTAGGCGGAACAGCTTGCCGGTTTGCGTTTCCGGCGGAATCTTCAGCTTTACGCGGCCATCTAGCGTCGGCACTTCAAGCTCGCCACCTAGCGCTGCGTCGACGAAGTTGATGGGCACGTCACACTGCAGATGTTTACCGTCACGCTGGAAGATGTGGTGCGGCTTGATAGCCACCTGCACGTACAGATCCCCAGGCGGGCCACCGTTCACGCCGCTTTCGCCTTCGCCATTCAAACGAATACGATCACCAGTATCTACACCAGGCGGAATCTTAACGGACAGCGTGCGCGTCTCACGTACGCGCCCTTCGCCATTACACTTATGGCACGGCACTTTAATGTGCTGACCAGAGCCATGACAGGTGGGGCACGTTTGCTGCACGGCGAAGAAGCCCTGCTGCATACGCACTTGACCGTGACCGTGGCAGGTAGGGCAGGTCTCTTTAGATGAGCCCGGCTCCGCACCACCGCCATCGCAACGGTCACACTCGATATGCCGCGGTACGCGGATATCGACTGTGGTGCCTGAAACGGCGTTTTCCAGATCCAGCTCTAGGTTATAGCGCAGGTCGGAACCGCGCGCCGGGGCGTTGGGGCCACGACGGCGACCACCACCTCCGCCAAAAATATCGCCAAACACATCGCCGAAAATGTCGCTGAAATCACCAGCGCCTGCGCCGCCGAAACCACCGCCGCCGCCTTGGCCATCAACGCCCGCATGGCCGAACTGGTCATAAGCTGCGCGTTTCTCGCCATCGCTAAGCACTTCATACGCTTCGGACACTTCACGGAATTTTTCCGCTGAGGTGTTATCGTCCGGGTTTCGATCAGGGTGGAATTTTTGCGCCAGACGGCGATAGGCCTTCTTGATCTCTTTCTGATCGGCCCCTTTTTCGACACCCAGGACTTCGTAATAATCGCGTTTGGACATAGGGCCCTACGCCTCCTGGTTAGCTACGCACTTAACAGAAACTTATCTCGTGCGCTTTGGCTGCGGAAACAGCAACGCGGGAGTAAGCTCCCGCGTCACCGCTTTCCTTGGCAGAAAGAGGTTATTACTGCTTTTTCTGATCGTCGTTGACTTCTTCGTACTCGGCGTCAACCACGTCATCTTCCGGCTTGGAACCTGTGCTTTCGGTACCTTCACCGCCCTCTTGCTGAGCCGCTTCTGCCTGCTCGGCGTACATCTTCTGGGCTAGCTGGCCAGAGGCTTCGGTCAATGCATCCAGTTTCTTCTGAATGTTATCGACGTCGTCACCTTTAACCGCCTCTTCCAACTCGCTGATGGCCGTTTCAATCGCCTGCTTCTCGTCGTCAGTCGCTTTGTCGCCAGCTTCTTCCACCGTTTTGCGCGTGGCGTGAATCATGCCGTCAGCTTGGTTACGCAGCTGAACCAGCTCTTCGAACTTTTTATCTTCTTCGGCGTGAGCTTCGGCATCGCGCACCATTTGCTCGACTTCTTCCTCGGAAAGACCGCTAGAGGCCTTGATGACGATGGACTGCTCTTTACCGGTGGCCTTGTCTTTCGCCGACACGTTCAGAATACCGTTGGCATCCAAGTCAAAAGCGACTTCGATCTGCGGCACGCCGCGCGGTGCGGGCGGAATGTCAGCAAGATCAAAACGACCCAGCGACTTATTCTGCGACACTTGCTTGCGCTCACCCTGCACGGCGTGAATGGTCACTGCCGTTTGGTTGTCATCCGCCGTTGAGAAGGTTTGTGTCTTCTTCGTCGGAATGGTGGTGTTCTTTTCAATCAGCGGCGTCATCACGCCACCCAGGGTTTCGATACCCAAGGTAAGCGGGGTAACGTCGAGAAGCAGAACGTCTTTAACGTCGCCACCCAGTACGCCGCCCTGAATCGCGGCACCCACGGCAACCGCTTCATCCGGGTTAACGTCTTTACGTGCTTCTTTACCGAAGAAGTCAGCGGCTTTCTTCTGCACCATCGGCATACGTGTCTGGCCACCGACCAGGATCACTTCGTCGATTTCAGACGCGGACAAGCCAGCATCTTTCAGTGCCATTTTGCACGGATCGAGCGAGCGCTGTACCAGGTCTTCTACCAGCGACTCCAGCTTGGCGCGTGTCACCTTAACGTTAAGGTGTTTCGGGCCAGTGTTGTCGGCGGTGATGTAAGGCAGGTTCACGTCGGTCTGCTGGGCGCTTGAAAGTTCAATTTTGGCTTTCTCAGCGGCTTCTTTCAGACGCTGCATGGCCAGATTGTCGCCAGACAGGTCAATACCGCTGTCAGACTTGAACTGGTCTACCAGGTAGTTGATCAGCGCCAAGTCAAAGTCTTCGCCGCCCAAGAAGGTGTCGCCGTTAGTGGCCAACACTTCAAACTGGGTTTCGCCGTCAACGTCAGCAATTTCGATGATAGAGATATCGAAGGTACCGCCACCCAGGTCGTAGACCGCGATGGTTTTGTCGCCGCGCGATTTGTCCATACCGTAGGCCAGTGCGGCAGCGGTCGGCTCATTGATGATGCGCTTAACGTCTAGACCCGCGATGCGGCCGGCATCTTTCGTCGCCTGACGCTGGCTGTCGTTGAAGTAGGCCGGTACGGTAATAACGGCTTCGGTGACCGTTTCGCCCAGGTAGTCTTCGGCGGTCTTCTTCATTTTCTTCAGCACTTCCGCGCTTACCTGCGGCGGTGCCATCTTTTTGCCTTTCACTTCAACCCAAGCATCACCGTTGTCCGCTTCGGTGATTTTGTACGGCACCATTTTGATGTCTTTCTGGACAACGTCGTCTTTAAAGCGACGGCCAATAAGGCGCTTAATGGCGTACAGAGTGTTTTCTGGGTTAGTCACCGCTTGGCGTTTTGCCGCCTGACCGACCAGCGTTTCACCATCATCGGTATAAGCGATGATTGAAGGCGTCGTACGACCACCCTCGGCATTTTCAATTACTTTAGCGCTGTCACCATCAAGCACGGCCACACAAGAGTTAGTGGTGCCCAGGTCGATACCAATTATACGTCCCATAGCAATACCTCGAATTCGGTTGTTACAAAACTGAAAATTTAGCTTTTAAAGCTTGTCTGCGGGTTTCCCCGCGGGGTTGCCCTTTATTTGGGGGCCGCCGCTGACATTTCAAGGGCTTTTTTATCACACACTTTTTTCACTTCTGTGCCGCCAGTGGCTTAATCGACTTTTTTACTGACAACCACCATGGCCGGGCGCACTAAGCGTCCATTAAGCAAATAGCCTTTCTGCATAACGTCCATCACGGTGTTGGGATCGAGATCCGGGTTAGGCACCATGGTCATGGCTTCGTGCACCTGCGGGTCGAAGGGCTCACCGTGGGGCTCAATGCTTTCCACACCGAACTTGTTGAGTACATCCACCTGCATTTTCAAGGTCATGGAAACGCCTTCACGATGCACTTCCGATGCACCCTCTTCCATGGTCTCAAGCGCTTTTTCCAAGCTATCAACGACCGGCAGCAGCTCTTTAACGAACTTCTCCAGGGCAAACTTGCGGGCTTTTTCGGCTTCTTGCTCGGCGCGGCGACGCACGTTTTGCGCTTCCGCAGCGGCGCGCAGGGCTTGATCCTTGGCTTCGGCTAAGCTCTGCTCTAATTCACCTACCTGAGCGGCCAGCATTTCTGCTTCAGGATTATCGACACTGCCTTCTAACGACTCTTCGTCATTGATCAATCCTTCCAGCTCGCCTTCCATCAAGCGCTCTTCGGCGGCCTGCTCTTCCGCTTGCTCGGCGCCATCTGCTTCTTGCTCGTGGCGGGCTAGCTCGTCATCCATCGGTGTTTGCGGTTCTTTCGCCATGTTGTGCTCCTATTAAGTAGGGCGCTGCCACGCGGGCGGCGCGCAAAGAAGTAAGCTGTTAGTTACTAGCCTTAACTGATCATGCACGCTATATGGGGGCCATAAATTCCATCTCAAGAGGTGCATTGAAGTGAGTTATTAACTACTGTATAAATCAACAACTATTGGATAAGTATCCAGCTTCTGTGCTGTACCGCCTCAGGAGGCGCCATGCTTACTCAGCTAGCCATTCAAGATTTCGCTATTGTTGACCATCTAGAGCTCGACCTAACCGGCGGCATGACCGCGATTACCGGGGAAACTGGCGCGGGCAAATCGATCCTGTTAGGTGCCCTTGGGCTCTGCCTGGGCGAGCGCGCCGACGCCGGAAGCGTGCGACATGGCCGCGAGCGTACGGATCTCTCCGCGCGTTTCGACATTCAGCACCTGCCCGCCGCCGTCGAGTGGCTAACGGCGCGGGAACTCCCTGCTGAGGAGTGCTTGCTGCGCCGCGTGGTGACCGCCAACGGCCGCTCCAAAGCGTGGATTAACGGCCACCCCGCAACTATTTCAGACCTGAAATCACTGGGCGAGCAGTTAATCCAGATTCATGGTCAGCACGCCCACCACGCCCTGATGCGCGAGGAGACCCACCTTTCTCTGCTGGACGATTACGCGGGCCTAAACGATGGCACCACTCAATTAGCCGAAACGTTTCGCGAGTGGCGCAATGCGCGCCGTCAGCTGAAAAAGCTAAGCGAAGAAGGCAGTGAGGTAGAAGCCAAACGGCAGTTGCTGCGTTATCAGGTAGAAGAGCTGGATCAGCTCGGCCTGGCGGAGGGCGAGCTGGCGACGCTGGAGGAAGAGCAACATACGCTCGCCCACGCAGAAGAAACTCTGCGCGAGACCCAGTTTGCTGCCGACTGCTGTGCCAGTGATGAAGGCGGTGCACTCTCTTTACTCAACCAAGCCTTCGCTCACTTAAGCGCGCTGCCAGGTAGTGACAAAGGCACCCTGGCGAACACGCTTGCCATGCTGAGTGATGCGCGAATTCAGGTTGAAGAGGCCTCTAGCGAACTCAACCGACTCGCTAGCATCACTGAATTAGACCCCGAGCGGCTCGCCTGGGTTGAAGAGCGCATGACCGATGTCCACCGGATTGCCCGTAAGCATCACGTTGCCCCAGAAGAACTATGCGCCCTGCATACTGATCTACAACGAGAAGTCGCGCAGTTAGAAGAGGGTGGCAATGACCTGGAGGCACTGAGTGCGCGAGTCGTTGAGCTACGCGAAAGTTACCGCCAGGAAGCGAAAAAAATCAGCGAGAGCCGCCAAAAAGCCGCGCTTCGTTTAGGCAAGGAAGTGCAGCAACAGCTGGGCTTTTTGGCCATGGGCAAAGCCCGCTTTGAAGTAGAGGTCACCGCGAAAGAGGCGCCATCCCCTGAAGGCCTTGATCGTGTGCAATTTTTGATCAGTGCCAACCCCGGCCAGCCTGCGCGGCCATTGACCAAAGTCGCCTCCGGCGGCGAACTGTCGCGGATTAGCCTGGCCATTCAAGTGGTCGCGGCGACACACTCAACGGTGCCAAGCCTAGTGTTTGACGAAGTAGATGTAGGCATTTCGGGCGCGACCGCAGAAATCGTTGGTCAATTACTCCGCAAGCTAGGTGAAAATGGTCAGGTAATGACGGTAACTCACCTACCGCAAGTGGCGGCCCAGGCGCATCAGCACCTGCATATCGAGAAACAGGCGAAACGCGACACCACGCTGACCCAGATGGCACTACTTGATGAACAGGGGCGCATCAGCGAACTGGCGCGGATGCTGGGCGGCGTGACGCTCTCTGACCAAACTCTCGCTCATGCCCGTGAAATGCTGCACGCAAGTCAGCGCCCACCGCACTGATTAGAAAAGCATCGAACGGGACGTTATACGCGGCAAAATAAAACGCCCCTCATTACCTGACAAATTCCATTGATGGCGAATTTAAACAGGTAATGCAGGGGCGCTCATATTTTCGAGCCGCGAGCAGTGTCTATCCACGAACATTATTTCTTGTTCGTTGGCCCGCTGTCTTGGCGGGTCACATCGGAGCCACGCGGACGAACATAAAGCACTAGCGCATGATCCACTAACTCGTAGCCATGCTCTTCAGCGATCTCTTGCTGACGACGCTCAATGATTTCATCAACAAACTCAATGATTTCACCGCTTTCCAGGCACACCATATGATCATGGTGATCCTCTTGGGTCATCTCAAATACTGCGTGGCCACCGTCGAAATTATGACGAATAACCAACCCTGCCGACTCGAATTGAGTCAATACACGGTATACAGTTGCCAGGCCAACATCTTCGCCCGCATCAATCAGTGTTTTATACACTTCTTCCGCGCTAAGGTGGTGCTGACCCGAAACATTTTCGAGAATCTGAAGTATCTTGACGCGCGGCAGGGTCACTTTCAGACCGGCTTTGCGCAATTCATGGTTCTGATCGGCCATGGTCGCTCTTCGCAGTAACAGGTTAGGTCGGGTATGATCAACCGAAACCACGATAGTGAAGAATAGGCCCAAATGCAAAAATTGACTCGAATCATCACGCTTTCCGTTGCCCTGACCGTTGTTAGTGGCTGCAGCTACGTTGGCGTGTACAAGCGCGATATTCCCCAAGGCAACCTGGTCACTCAGGAGATGGTGAGCCAACTTCAGCCCGGCATGACTCAAGAGCAGGTTACTTACGTGATGGGCAGGCCGCTGTTAGAAGCGCCCTTTGATGCCAACCAGTGGGACTATGTATTTCGTTTAGACAAGGCGTACGGTGATGTAGAACAACGCCGCGTTACGCTCACTTTCGACCCACAGGGCCGCTTGGTGAACATTGAGCAAGAGGGTGATTTATCGGAAGCGCTGCCGCTCGACGGTGAGAGCAGCATGGGGCCAGCAACGGAAGGTGTTGACCCAATGGATGCGCTACCCACAGAGAGCACGCGGGCGCCAATACCGCCGAGTGCGCAGCCTGTTTCACAGCCTTAAAGCAAGCTTATCTATCGCCCAGAGTCGCTCGCTTGGCGCTTTGCACGCTCCAAGCGAGCGACTTTTGGATCGATAGCCAGTGGCCGGTAAACTTCTACTCGATCTCCTTCACGCAACAACTGGGTGTCGGGGTCGCGTAGTGCTTTGCCGAAGATCCCTAGCGGTGCCTGAGAAAATGTGCCATCAGGCATGTCAGGGAATAGCGTCGGTAAATCAGCCAAGGCAACGGCCTGACGTGCGGTGGTGCCCTCAGGCACCCGTAGCGCCACGATGCGCTGCTTAGACGGCAGCGCGAAGGCTACCTCAATTGCGAGCATCTCACCGGCCATACAGCTCGTTTGCGCGCTTGGTGAAGGCATCGACCAACTGCCCCGCTATTTGCTGAAAAAGCTTGCCGAAGGCCATACCGAGCAGCCGATTGGCGAATTCAAACTCCATTTCTAAACTGACCTTGCAGGCGCCCTCCCCCATAGGGATAAACAGCCAGCGACCTTTTAGACGTTTGAAGGGCCCTTTTACCAGCGACAGCTCAATACGCTCAGGTGCAAATAAGTCGTTACGTGTGGTGATGGTTTGCTCGACGCCGGCGCGCCCAAGAGTCATTTCGCCGATTAGATGCTCATCATCATGCTCGACCAAACGCGCATGACGACAACCGGGCAAAAATTCCGGGTAGCGTTCGAAGTCGTTAACCAGATCGAACATTTTCTGGGGGGTGTGCCGCACCAAGGCGGAACGATTGACGGTTGGCATTGACCTCTCCGCTGACTTCACAGTGCCCAAAGCGTATCATGGGAAACATTATTTCAGACTCTAAATGGTATCACGCCTCCCCAAATAACGAAGGGGATGCCACTGACAGATTAATTATGAGGTTCCATGGCCACTAAGAAAGGTAATAGTAAGGGGCCCGGTAGCAGCGTTATCGCCCAAAACAAGAAGGCACGGTTTGAGTACCATATCGATGAGACCTTTGAGGCAGGGCTTTCGCTGGCGGGCTGGGAAGTAAAAAGCCTGCGTGCTGGCAAAGCGCAGCTTACCGACACCTATATTTTGGTGCGCAATGGCGAGGCTTTTCTGCTGGGTAGCCACATCATGCCGCTCAACACGGCAAGTACCCATGAAATTGCCGACCCGACTCGCACGCGTAAATTGCTGTTGCATCGCAAAGAGATCGCCAAGATCTTTTCGATCACCCAGGACAAAGGCCACACCTGTGTGCCCCTGAAGCTTTACTGGAAACGCAATAAAGTGAAGTGCGAATTGGCACTGGTGACCGGTAAACAGCTGCACGACAAGCGCGCCACTGAAAAAGATCGAGATTGGAGCCGTCAAAAAGGTCGAATTATGCGGGAACATAATAAGGCATAACTGGTCAATCAGGTGTGAGCACGTTAGAATGCTCACTTGTAATAAGGGGGCGACATGGTTTCGACGCCGGTGACAACCCTTGCGGTGCATGCCGAGAGCGTGATGTATCTCGTAAATCCCACATCACGAAAAATAGTCGCAAATGACGAAAACTACGCTCAAGGCGCGCTAGCAGCTTAAACTGTTAGCTTCTTGTCTGGCCCCAAGGTGATGTGCCTATTCATCACTGAGGGGATACGAGCTAAAGCTGATAGGACCGCGTTTGGTGGTGTCTTCTCGCCAAGCGTTAAACTTTAGAAGGCTCGCGTGGCTGAATCCTGATCGTCGGAGTCAGTCGTGTTAAATCAAATGACGAAATCTAAGCATGTAGAGCCAATAGGCGCGTGCTGGCGGACGCGGGTTCAATTCCCGCCGCCTCCACCACCTACCTAAATTCAGATGCTTCCACATAGGTCTGAATGATGCAGAAAAGCCCGCCCCGAGCGGGTTTTTTTGTGCCTGTATGCTTTCCAATATACCCATACAGCATTGCGCACCGTGTATCCCTGCGTGTATCCTTTTCGATATAGTGAACCAGAGGGATACAAAAATGAAACGCTCCCAGATTAAGCGCCGCCCGCTGGCTGACACGGTATTGGCGACACTGGAACCCGAAGCAAAAGAGTACCGGGAGAAGGACGACGATAAAGGGCTGCACTTTCGCGTAAAGCCTAACGGCTCCAAGTCGTGGCAGCTTCGCTATAAGAAGCCAGACGGCAAGTGGTCGTGGATTGGCTTAGGCGGCTATCCAGATACAAGCGGTAGCTTGGCACGTAAGAAGGCCGACCAGCTTAGGGCAGACGCGGCCAATGGAGAAAACCCTATCGTCGCCAAACGGACAAGGGAAGTAGAAGCCCTGGAAGCTGCTAATAGTACGTTTGAAGCACTGGCAAGAGAGTGGCACACCAACAAGCGCCAGAATTGGACGGACGGCACCTCTACCCGCGTCATTGGCTCGCTGCAAAAGCACGTATTCCCCAAGTTTGGTAAGCGCCCTTTCACCGATATAACGCCAATGGAATGGTTGGAGTTCCTACGCAGCCTAGAGAAGACCGGGATCATTGAGCAGACTGGCCGCATACGCGCTATCTGCCGGGAAGTGTACGACTTGGCGCTAGTGAGTGGTCGCATCACGTACAACCCATTGGAGAGCCTGCATAAGCACCTGTCCACCCGCCGGGCAACCAACTATTCCCACGTTAGCCAAGATGAACTGCCCGCCCTGCTACGTGCCATTGGCTCTTATCCCCATGCTGAAGATGTACGCCTTGGCCTGATCTTGCTATCACGCCTCGCTGCCCGACCTTCAGAACTAAGAGAAGCCCGTTGGGAAGAATTCGACCTAGACAAAGCACTCTGGACGATCCCCGCCGAGCGCATGAAGCGCCGCCGTGAGCATACTGTTCCACTGCCCAAACAGGCTATTGAAGCCCTTCAGAACCTCCACCAACTGACCGGATACCAACCGCTTCTATTCCCTGGACGCAGCGACAAGACAGCGCCACGCTCCAACACGGTATTCATCATGGCATTACGCCGCCTTGGTTATGAGGGACGCCAGACCGGGCACGGTTTCCGGCACATCGCTAGCACGATCCTGAATGAGCACGGCTATAACGCTGACCACATAGAGGCACAGCTATCCCACGTTAAAGACGGTGTAGCAGGCGTCTATAACAAAGCACAGTACATCGAGCAGCGCCGCGTGATGATGCAGTGGTACGCCGATCACCTGGACAACTTACAGCGTGGAAACGTTGTAGAGATGAAGAGGGCTTGAAGATGGATGATCAGATAGCAAACCTGATTGCCTTGAAAGAAGGGATCGAAGAATCACGCCCTGACAATGCCGAGGAATTACTCGCATTGGTACACAAGATGCTTTGTGCGCATCGCTCTCAATACGAGGTCATCGAGAAATTTGGAAAAGAGTTCCTGGCACCGTCTTACGATGGGTACGGCGACGAAACCAACAAACAGCGCCATAGCAGGATGGCAGAAATTGCAGCGGGCACAGTATCGCCTAATTTCACTCTGCACCTATTTGCCCGACTAGAAGATGCGGGGCTAGCAATGATCCGCCCTCTGGTTGACCTAGCGCAAACGCGAAAACCGAAAGAGATGGTGCTGCCAGACGTGGAAGAGCAGGTAATTGAGAATGGCAAGCTGGTTACTTACCAGCAGCCTAACCCTCTGAAAATGCCACCTAAGCAGCTTATTGAGAATGCCGACCTTCTCCACAATGAAGGGCGACAGGGAGGCGGCAGGAGTAGAGGTGAAGGAATGCAGAAAGAAGCCGCTGCCAGGATGGCAAAAGCTCAACAGATATGGGAAAAACTTGCCGCCGATGGGCGCTCCAAACACGGCATTGCTACCCTGGTGGCCAAACGGATGGGGGTACACCCAAAGACTGTAAGGGAATGGCGAAGAGCCAACTGGGGGAAAAACTAAACGAACCCAAGCTAAGCACAACGAACATTCAGTATCTCACCATAAGAGCGTACTCATGCATACGGACGCGTTCTTATGAATATCGAAGCACTACCCAAAGACCAAAAGCTAATCACCAAGCCCAACCTGTGCCGCGCGATGGATATGACACGCAGCGGCGTAGATAGACTACTCAAGACCGACCCCAACTTTCCCCGTCCACTGAAATTCGGCGATAGCCAACAATCTACCTGCTACTTCTGTGTGAGCGAGTTTAACGCCTGGCTAGAGGCCAAGCTGGCTGAGCGGGGTGCTGCATAATGACCTTGCAACGCTCACCAATGCCGTTATATGCTTCATGTGCTGGCGCAAAATCGTCAGCCGGGCGTAGGAACCCGTTTATCTCTAGGCGCAACAGCGCCCCCATATCAGCAGGCGCTTTTTTTGTGCCCGCTGAACGTCATGGCGGCTGTGCGTGGGCAAGCTTCGGCTTGGCCGGTTTCCTAGAGTGCCGGTTTCCTACCCTGCGTACAGTCGCCACCCAATCCCGTAGGAAGGATCGTGGCGACTCCTCAACTCTAGGAGTGTCACCAATGACGGCATCAATCCGCCTATCCAACCTGGTTACTCGCAGCCTTAAAGGCCGCGCCGCTGCCCACCGTGCAATGGCCAAAAGCGCCTTGTTTGCCGATAGCAGCGCCAGCGTTCGCCTCCGCAAGTACAACTCCCACATTGAAAAAGCCCAACAGTTAGAAGCCCGTGCCCTCAATGCCGTTTCCGGCAAAGGAGGTGCAGCATGATTACCACCCACCACATCAACGAATGCACCACCGCCGACGAATTGCACGACCTGATGCATGATGCCGTCGTGGACTTCCTTCAAGCGCCGCTTTTGCTCCGGGACGACGCTGGTTTCTCCGAGCAGGCAGATAAATGGCGTGAGGAAGCGGCTAACGCTTCGGCTGATGACGCCGCCGCCATGGAAGATCTGGCCAATCTGTTTGATGCCGCCGAAGAGCATCTTCAGGAGGTGCTGTCATGAGTCGCGTTCAGCCCCAGCTCGAAAAGTTAGACGATCTATTCGGCACCATTAGCGGCCTTACCCACATCATCCAGGAAGATCTGATCCGCAAGGCCAGCGAAGGCGAAAAAGCGATATTCGATGATCATCATATTGGCTGCCTGCTATCCGCCATTGATGAACTTGCCAATCGTGGTTACTGCGCCCTGGATGCCATCGATCACGCCTCGCAAGAGCAGGAGGTGCGCTCGTGAGCGACTTTCAAGCCTACAACGAAGCCAGTCAGCATCTTAATATTCTGCGTAACACCGTCGCGCTGGTGGAGATCGCGCTTAACGATGCCGCTGAAGGTGATAAGCAGGTTGCGCCCCACGTCTTGGCGGCTGTTTTGTATGGTACCCAGCACCACCTCGATACGTTAGAGCAACTTACCACCCGCCTCTTTCAAACCACTGCACACAAGCCCCAGCCAGTCCCCGACCCCGGTACCAAGCTCACTGGCCTACTTCGCACGATGCGGCAAGAAGCTGCTGATGCAGAAGAGCGTGGCCACGAAATAATGCCTGGCGCACTTACTCACTACGCGCACCTGTTTGAAGAAGCCCTTGCAGCTAGCCAGATGCAATCGGAGGTATCCCATGGATAAGGCAGCCATTCAGCACATTATGCTCGACGTCGAGATTGCAGAGATTCGCTTTGAGCACGCTAGCGCGCTGTTTGACGCCATCGCAAAGATGCTTGAAAGCGGTGAACACAAGACAGCGGCACGCCTAGCCAAACTTGGGCATGAAATCACCCGGGAAGGTGCTGACGATGTAAGTGAGCTAGGCGGTTCGATTGAGCAGGAAGGGGGCAAACAATGAGCATCTTCGACAACCCTCAGCATGCCCTTGTTGATCTAATGCTTAACGCCATTAGGGAAATTACCGACGAATTCGACGACTGTTTCTTGGGCTATCTGGTAAACGAACTGGCACCAATGAATGGCTTCAGCCGAAAGATGGCCCGCAAAGAGTTGCGCCGCTTGGCAGGTAATGGCTTGATCGAATATCACTTGGTTGAAAGCGGAGTCTCTGTGCGTCTTGTGGGAGGTGAGTGATGCCTGCACCCACAAAGCAACAAGCCCCGGCCCTCAATAGAGGAGCCGAGGCCCGTGCAAGCGTCCTGCCAACGCAAAACCAGTATAGCAGTATCGAGCAGGCGTTAGTCGATGCCTTAGCCGCTTATGGCGTTACCGGGCTGGCAATCCGCGCAGATGGTGCCCTGCACCGTTTTGATAGTGCCGACAAGCCTAAAGGCAACCGTAACGGCTGGTATGTGTGCCCTTCGCTGGAAGTGGGCGTTTATGGCTTCTGGCATACCGGAGAGCAGCACACTATCGGCATTGGCGGCGAGATTGACCCCACAGCCGCCGCTGAGGCCCGTTTAGCCTACCAGCGGGCACGGGAGAAACGCGAGGAAGAGCAGCGCCAGCAACACGCCAACACAGCCGACCAGACGCGCTGTGAATGGCCGCTGCTGGTGCCTGCAAGCCCTACCCATGCCTACCTAGCCACCAAGGGAGTAAAACCCCACAACCTACGCCAGATGCGCGGCCTGCTGGTGGTCCCGCTTACCGATGGGCATCGCCTAGTGAATTGGCAGACCATCGCACCGGATGGGGCCAAATACTTCCAGACAGGTGGCAAGGTGAAAGGCTGCTATTCCCCAATAGGAAATATTGTGCAGCACCAACCATTGCTGATAGCTGAAGGCTGGGCAACCGCTGCCACCCTTCACGAAGCGACAGGCTACGCGGTAGCTGCTGCCATGAATGCGGGCAACCTGCTGCCGGTGGCGAAAAGTCTACGCGAGCGCTACCCCACGCACCCCATTATTGTATGCGCTGATAACGACCATGGCACCACTGGCAATCCTGGCGTGACCAAGGGCAAGGAAGCCGCTTCAGCCATTGGGGCGCGCTGTGTGTGGCCTGAGACTCACGAGGGCGTTACAGACTTTAACGACCTATCACGGCTAGGGGGAGGGCTGGCGCTATGACAGCAGCTCCCAACCTTCGAAAAGTGGCCGCAGCCGTGCAGGAAACAGTCAACGAAATGCGCCTGAACGCCGTTAGCTTACCCGGCCTAATTGGCATGGATTTACCAGAGCGCACAATGCTGCTATCCCCATGGCTGCCGTCAAGCGGCTTGGCGATGGTTTACGCACCACGCGGGCTGGGCAAGACTTGGTTTGCAATGGGCGTTGCCTACGCTTGTGCGTCAGGAGGCGATTTTCTTGGATGGGAAGCGCCCGAGCCAATCCCAGTGCTTTATATCGACGGAGAGATGCCCGCTGTGGCGCTTCAGGAACGCTTTGTAAGCATTGTGAACAGCGCCCCCTACCAAGCCCCGCCCGATAACCTACAAATCCTTACGCCTGACCTACAGGAGCGCGGTATGCCTGACTTGGCCAGCCTAGAGGGGCAACTTGCTATTGAGCCTTTCACCGATCCCGCCAAGCTGATCGTGGTGGACAACATCGCCACACTATGCCGCAGCGGTAAAGAAAACGAAGGTGAGTCATGGCTAGGGGTTCAAGAGTGGGCACTGCGTATGCGTGCCCAGGGCAAAACCGTGCTTTTTGTTCACCATAGCGGCAAGGGAGGCCAGCAACGTGGCACCAGCCGACGAGAGGACGTACTTGATACGGTCATAGCCCTACGCTATCCCAAAGGCGAGGAAGACGCCCAGGGGGCTAAATTCGAGCTTCATTTTGAAAAGAATCGTGGTTTCTACGGCGATGATGCTAAGAGCCGTGAAATAGAGTTAGTAAGCGCACCAGGCGGACGCATTTCTTGGGCCTATCAATCCCTACAGGACAGCACGTATCAGCGTGTCGTTTCTCTGCTTAACGAAGGGCTCACCCAAGTCGAAGTTGCGCGAGAACTGGAGATTAACAAGTCCAACGTCAACCGACACGCGAAACGTGCCGAGCGCGAAGGGTTATACACCAAGCCTAAGCGGGAGCCTAAGCCATGATGCCCACTGATCCAAAGTTGCGGGTTGCGCCCCCTAGGCAACGCAACGCGCAACTTTCGCAGAAAGGAAGCGCAACTTTTGCAGGTGATGGCGCAACCGATAGCGCAACCGTCGATTTAAAAACTCTTGCAAACAGGTACTTGCAGAGAAAAGAGCGCAACCAGCAACGCAACCAAGCCGCAACCGAAGGCCCAAAAACAGCGCAACTTTCAGAGGATTATCAGGGGGTAAAAGTTGCGCCAGCCACAGAAGGTTTTACCTACAGCGAGGAAGCTCCCGATTGGTTAACGTGGATCGCTACACAATGCCCCCTAGCGCCGGAAGATCGCCGCCATGTTGCCATGGGGCTACTACGCCTTCATCCACGTATTCAGCAACGTATAGCCGAGCGTTACGTTGAAACCTGGCAGATAGCAGCAAGCTTAGAGCCGAAGCCACACCGTAAAGATAATGCAGGTCGCAACGCTGCCAATTTGGTTATCACTCGACTAAAGCGAGAGGGTGAGTATGCCCGGTAAACCACCCGCCCAAGCCTACGCCGACAAGCGCCACCATGAATTGAGGGAGGCAGCCGCCATGCTAGATGAAGCCATCATCGAAGCCCGCCGCCTGGCGGCCAACCTTCACGGTATCACCCCGGACGTTGCACACAGCGCCTACATGGTGTGGATAGCGCTGGGGTCAGACCACGATCATGAAACCCTAATGGGGTGCGCGGCCACGCTGGAAACCCTCGACCAGCGGCTACCAACGGGCACACTGGCCGCCCTGGTGCGTGTACGGCTTTCACGCCTGCAAGGGCTGGTGAATGCCTTGCTTGATGACGACACCCAGCCACCTGCCGCCTGACCTGGAGAGCACCGATATGACTGACTTCAGCCAATTAACTACTGAGGAGATTGATGCCTTCTTGGTCGAGCATCAACACGCACTTGATATGAGTGGCATAGAGCCAGGGGATGTTACTACGAGAGTCGAAAACGGTAGTGCTGTTATCGAAGCCCGCGAATACGGCTTTGCAATACTTCAATTGACAGAGGCTCCGGATGGCTTAGTTCCGCACCTTTGGGCTTTATATATCGACCCTGATCGCCGTGGTCGCAGGATGGGCATGGCATTTCTGCGATATCTGTTGAAGAAGTATTCACGCGAATACTGCATGAGCCTGGTCTGCCATGGGCCGCGACGCCGCGCATTCTTTGGGCGCGCTGGCTTCTGCATCGAAAGCAAAGATGGAGAATACCGCCGTATGACAACGGCAGATCGAGAAACGCGGCTACGCTTGATGTGAGGTTCACGGCATGACCCGCATAGGATCAAGACGCACAAAGCGGCGCACCAACAAAGAAGCCCACCAGACTTACCCGGGAATGAGCCAGGGGCCTGATGGGCTGTTCTCATCATAGTGCCCTTACCCGGATATGGACAAGAATATTCGCACCCGGAAAAGACTAAGTAAGATTAATCAAGCATGGTGAAAACTGGACGCTCAACCAACAGGAGCGTACCCCATGCACCAGAACCATATCGATACTTCCGAGCAGTCAGAGCAAATAGCACTGCTCAATGATGTGGAAGGCATCCTCGAAGCCCTAGCCAATGAGCTGCTCGATGTGGCCGCAGGTGAGCAGCTTACCCAAGGCCGCGCCATTCTCGGACTAGCGGGTATTGACCTGGCCATTTCCGCCCTTCGTGAATGCATCCTCCTCCAATGCATGGATGCATCAGGCGAAGAACCCGACGCGGACGAAGGCTAATGGCTGGCGCACGTAGGCCAGCGCCAGCCAACAACGCCGCTAACCTGAAGGGCGCCGCGGCTGAGGCGCGCAAGGTTCAGAGCGAACAGCTTAGCGAGCGCGCTAAGGCTGAGAACATCCTAAGCCCCGAGCAGCTGCGTTCGGGCAATGTGCCGGTCAATGCCGCCGGACTGATGATGACCATGCTGGGCGGCGAGATTCGCCCCATGACGCCCGACGACCTAGCGCAGCTTCGCCAAAAGGCCCGCGAGCTAGGCCGCCGCTTTGAAGGGGGCATCACAGCGCGCCAAGTGGTTGATATGTCTCTGTCTGAAGACAGGAAGCGGGCCCGTACTCAAATCACCACGGTCATACCCGCTGGCGCACGTGCGCTGAAGGCAGGCGGCAAGGTGACTGCCCTGGAAGTGCGTTTCATGACCAACGCAGGGCCTGATAGCGATGTAAGCCGTCACCACATCATTGTGGAGTTTACCGGCTACGCCGAGCAGGTCATTGCAGGCGAAGACACGCCCCAGCGAGCAGCCTGGCAGCTACGCAAGAAAGGCATCCGGTTTAACTGCGACTGTGGCCGCCACCGCTACTGGTACCGGTATTTAGCCACCGTAGGCAACTACAACGCAGGCCCGCGTGAAGACGGCTTCCCCAAGATTCGAAATCCCAACCTCGTGGGCGTGGCCTGCAAGCACGTACTGCGCGTGATGTCGGAGATCGAGGCAGGTAACGCCGTGCAAATGTTCCTTGCCCGCGCTATCGAGAAAGGCCGTAAGAGCGGCGATGGCAGTGGCCACATACGCCAGCTTCAGAAAGACGCCGATCGTATGGCTGACAAGCAGGCGGCACGGCCTACCGGTGGGCGCGCTGTGACGGGCGATAGGGAGTTTGACCGTTCCCGGGCATCGCTGCGCAAGGCAAGCCGGGCGACCACTACGAAGCCGAAGAAAGTAGCCAACGGAAGCAAAAAGGCGCTGTCTCTGGCGAGGATGAATACCCCAGATGCTGAAGCCGCCTTCATGGGAATGGCATCCGAGCTGGGTATCGACCGTGCCGAAGCGCTTATAGCAGGGCTACGCAATGCCAAAAAATAACGCGCCTCTCACGCCACAGGAGCGCCAGCGGCTGGAAGATTCGCTTAGCCGCCGCGTTATCACCGGCGATCGCGGAGCCCACAACCAGCTATGCGTTTTGCGCCGGATCTGGAGTAGGCAAGCCCAGCAATCAATCACCGCTGCCCATGAGCAGCTCCAACACCTCATTAATCACCGCTAAACGGAGAACTACCCATGGCTAAAAAAACCACAGACCTCAAAACCGCCGCTGTTCAGCTTGATGTGCTTACGGACCCACGCCTGGCCGCCGAAGGCCAGAGCCTACTGGCACGGCTTGATAAGCTAAATGCAGATTTAGCACGAGCGCCGCGAAAAGCCCGTATAGCGCTGCTACTAAGCGAGAACAACTGGTCTGTTACCGACCTGCTGCTAAGTCTAAAGCTTCAGGTCGAAGATGCCGAAGCGCTCAATGATGCGGTTAGCAAAGAGGATGGCCGCCTGCAACGCCAAAAGAAAACCTTAGACGATGCGCTTCAGTCGGTCACGACAGCATTGATGAACCGAAGGAGCCGTTTCAAAGATGAAAAGACGGGCCTTGAACAACGCATAGAGTGTTTGAAAAGCCAGCAACTCAAGTCGATCCAGCAGTTAACCGAAGCTGGTTTAACGTTTGAAGAGGCAGAAAGTCGAGCAAAGCCGCCTCAGTCGGACATTCAAAAATTAACTTCAGAGCTTCGTTCACTGCCCTCAATTGAAGAGGAGGTTCAATGGCGCTTAGGTAGCTACGTTCATCGCCTACAGATGCATGAGCAAGCCAAATCGCCCCGGGAGCTAACCGCATGAGTATGAGCAACGTGACGCCTACCCCGGCAGAGATCCACGCCATCCTTGAAGAGCAAACCAAGGAGTTGCTGAGCGCGCTAGAAACGTACCCGGCAGTGCAGCGCTTTCAGGCCGATAAGCGGTTATACGGTAACGATGAAAACGCTTTAAAGGCTGCCATGATGCGACTTCAGAATGCCCGCCTGCTGTTAAAAGCGGTTTATAAATGCGCTGAGGGAGAAGATTGATATGGCAACGCGGCTTTCTGATATGCGGGTTACCGCTGCCGCACCAGGTGGGGGCATTGGCCCCCACTGGGACGGTATCAATAAGCACCTAATCGCTAGTATCTACGAGGTGGGCCCTAACGGCGACCCGCTTTACGAGAACGGCAGCATCCTTCAGTGCTTGTTCGTGGATGATGCCAACCTAGAAGCAACGTTCGACTGGCGATCGCCGTTTGAAAACTCGGGCTCAGATTCACTTTCACCCAGTCTTAGCGCAATGCTCCAATCTGGGACGATTCAGCCAATTATTGAAACCGTGAGGGGGATGCTATCCAGCGAAGAGAGGGAGAAGTTCGACAAAGCCACGCCGGGTAGCTTCGCTGATAAAACGACCGCCGCCGTTGAGCATGCGCGAGGACGTACGGGCATTACCAAGCTAAACAGCACCCAGGTTTTCACTGGCATGACCCCTATCAAGTTGAACGTGACGATCATGCTTCGCGCCTGGCGTGACCCTCAGACAGAAGTAGAGGAAGCCATCAACCTTTTAATGGATTGGGCGTTACCTCGCTACTTAGCACCTGAGGGAACGCTACTCACGGCAGCACTAGATTGGGCGGGCTCTGAAAACAGAACGGCAAAGTCATTGGTTGAAGCTGCGCTGCCGTCTGAAGTGCCGGCACTGCTGGCCGTTCGCTACAAGCAACGTGTTTTTGCACCGCTGGTTGTTGAGTGCGTATTCCGCCCTATCGTGACCGCCCATTCCGTTTGAACGTGACCGTCTGTTCTGGATGATGGTGACCGCGCATTCCGTTTTATCGTGACCGATTTTGGGCAGTTTTCCGGAATCGCC
>NZ_JBANSO010000023.1:0-73412 GCF_037070225.1 Vreelandella indica | reverse complement strand
TGGCATGCGCCTGGTAGCGCTTGATCACCGCCTCCGGCGCCTCGTCCAGGCTGGTCCACCAGCCTTCCAACTCATAGTCCGGTTCGAGCAGCAACTGGCCATCGCGATCGGCGGTGCGCTCTACCAGGCGCATCACGCGTTGGACGACGTATTCGGTCTTGTTGTCGTCGTGGATCGAGACGGTCTGCAGCCACAGCGCCTGGCGCTTGCCAGGACGCAGCTCTTCCCAGTAGTCCGCCGCCACCGCCAGCCAGGTATCTCGATCAGCCGTGGCCGAGCCGCGCGGGTTCCATTTGACGACATAGTCGAGCCGGCGCCCCTCGTCGGCAAAGACCTGGCGTTGCTGTTCGAGAAGCGCCAGGTGCGCCTGGCTGTCGAAGCCGCTGTCCTCGCGTAACAGGATCGGTTGCTTGGTCAGGCATTGGGCGCGAGGCAGTACCCGCTCCAGGAAGGCGTTGCTCTCCTTCATGGTGTGCTGCTTGCCAGGCCGCAGTTCCAGACCCAGGCACCACCCTTCGTTGCCCAGATAGGCGGCGATCGGGGTGTAGCCATCGACCTTCTGGTAGGTCCGCGAGACGCCTTCCTTCTTCGAGTTGCTGTTGTCCATGACGAAGGTGTCGATGTCCAGGCAGACGTGCGTCGTCTCGGCGGTGATCGGTGCTTCGATCAGTGACAGCAGGGTCGTGGACCAGGTGGCGGTGCGCGCCTGCAGGTCGTTGGCGGCAAGTTTTTCCAGCCGCTGTCGCAGCGTCGCCGCGCTCGGCACCTTCTGCAGGGTCAGCAGTTGTTGGAAGGGCTTGTCGCGGCGGAAGTTCTCGACAGCGTCATAGTCGCTCATGCCCAGACACAGCAGGCCCAGGTAGCTCTTGATCACGTCACTGGTGCGCATGCCCAGCGTGGTGGGGAAGCGGCTGTCGATGCTGTCGACGCCAGCGATCTCGAAGCATTGCCCGATGATGGACAGCCCGGCGTGGCTGGTGAGGGTGCGGCAACTGGCGCGGAACTTTATGTTGGGCATGGCACTGTCTGGGTGAATGGCGATAATGGCTATATTGCCATGCAGGTCAGTGGGTTAGAAGTGCTTCCGGGGGCCGGTCTCACGGATTCAGGTTTAATTCAACGCGCAATTTTTCACGCCTTGTTGTCGTTACTTCGTAATCTTTGAACTTATGAAGATATGATTTCCATTTAGTCAAATCATTGCATCCAATATCTAGCTCTACGGCAGACTGAACCCTATATCTATTAAAACTCATATTGATCTTGTGCCGGTAGTGATTTTAAAAGATTCGCTTCTAAAGCATCTTTTACTTTTTTCCTACTCGTTTTACCATCTAAACCTTTTAAATCATCCCAAATTAATATATCTTCGGACTCAAATGAAATTATTTTACTCATAGTATCGACTGAGAAGGAGCTTTTTTCAGCACATCGCTGAATGAGTGAGGACGTAAGAAAGTCGATTGAGCCGTTAAAGCCAGCTGCTTTCAAGAATGGGTTCTTGGCTTTAGAAGACCATATTTTGTGTTTAGCATAGAATTCTCTTATGCTTTTAAAAAAATTAGTTATTACTACCTTCTGATGATCCAATGTGGTGAGTTTGTATAAGCTAAATGTACCTCCTGGCTTCAAATGCTCCTTTATCGAAGCTACAAATGTTGAAAGCTCAATACTTCCGACGCCCCTAGGGGAGCCAGGAAACTTTATCAACTTATAAAGAGGAGAATCAGGATCATCGTTCAAATATCTAGCTATATCTGTTGACCTATTTACCGCGTGAGTCTCGTCATCAATCACCTCACCAAATAAGTCATACATGAGGCTTTTAGGTACGGGCTTTTGCTCAGCGTTAATATTGAGAAATATTTCAGCTGCTTTTTGCGTAGTAAGATGCATGCATAACGTGATGATAATATCTCTATCACCAACATTATCATCTTCTGCTATTGCTGCTTCAAATCCAGCAATCCTATGTTGACCATCAATCACTTGAGCGCTAGAGGCTGAAATTGGCAACGAGATTATTTCATCTTCAACTACTGGCTCAAAATTTTTATCAGTCCAATTTAGAATAAATGAGTTAAAGAATGTATGACCACCCAAAATAAATTCTTTAATATCGTTAATTCGCCTTTTATTTAAAACACGCTGTACCGCGCCATCTTCTTTATCTACCCCTCTTACTGCCACATAATATATAGAAACCACATCTCTAACCTTCATCGTGAAAGTATAAGTTGGAGTATCTCCAAAACTCGCTTTCAAATATTTGTATTTCATTATTTCTAATGGTTCCATATATCGACTCTCTTTTAAAATGTTAATATTGAATGCAGCAACATCCTAAAAGCCAATATGTTTAGACTTTCCATACGCACATTCAACCAAGCCAGATCGCACTCAAAAAATTAAAATTAATAACAAGCAGCATAACACCAATCACTGTTTATACTACCTTTGTCATCACCATACTGCGGAACGCTCACAAGCCCTATTAAACATAGCGCCACCCCTCCCTTCAGACGCACCGCGCACCTTAAGAACGGTTACCTTTAGACTATACGTAAGTACGTTCTTGCACCAGCATCTAAGTCAACGTAATCCTAAAAAATGAGAGGCGCGAAGTAAGTGGGCACTTTAAGACCGCCCAGTTTTCAAAAAGGGCCAGCTCAAAATGCTTTTTGCCTATAACCTATGCGCGTGTTGCGCTTACTCATGGGCTAAGGTCATGGCACCTGATAATTTAATGACCTAACAACCTTTCACTTTAGCAGACCCTAAATAGGATAGTGCCGCGGCCCCAGCTGCATCGTCATCCAGCGTAGTTCGGTGAACTCTTCGATGCCGGCTTTACCGCCAAAGCGTCCGTAGCCGCTGGATTTGACGCCGCCGAAGGGCATTTGCGGTTCATCGTGTACGGTTGGGGCGTTGATATGGCAGATACCCGTTTGTAAGCGGCCTGCCACTCTCATGGCGCGTGCACTATCTCGGCTGAACACCGCTGATGAAAGGCCGTACTCGCTATCGTTGGCGATGCGCACTGCCTCTTCTTCACCGTTAACGCGAATCACCGCCACCACCGGGCCAAACGACTCTTCGCTATACAGCCGCATAGCACTGGTCACGCCATCAATGACCGTAGCCTGCATTACTACGCCCTCGGCTTTGCCACCCGCGGCTAAGCGGGCGCCTTGAGTCACTGCGTCATCGATGAGGCTATTTAGTTTTTCACCTGACTGTGCATTGATTAACGTGCCGAGCGCGTTGCTTTCATCACGCGGGTCGCCTGCTTTTAGCGCCTGAGCACGGGCGGCAAATTTTTCTACAAAAGTATTCGCCACTTGGTTATCGACAATCACCCGCTCGGTGGACATGCAGATCTGGCCTTGGTTAAAGAACGCGCCAAAAATCGCCGCGTCCACGGCGGCATCGATATCCGCATCATCCAATACCAAGAACGGCGCCTTGCCACCCAACTCAAGCAGCACAGGCTTTAAGTGTTTGGCCGCTTGCTCGGCAATAATTTTGCCTACACCGGTGGAGCCGGTGAAGTTAATCCGGCGTACCGCAGGGTGGGCAATCAACGCGCTTACGACATCAGCGGCGTTATCCGGTGCGTTGGTAATCACATTGACGACACCATCGCCAAAGCCAGCGGCCTGCAGCACTTCACCAATCAAATGGTGCGTCGCTGGGCACTGCTCGGAAGCTTTCAAAATAACGCTATTGCCGCAGGCCAAGGGCGTGGCGATGGCTCGCGTACCCAGAATAATCGGCGCATTCCAGGGTGCGATGCCAACCACAACGCCACAGGGAACACGCACGCCCATCGCCATACTACCAGGCACGTTCGAGGGGATGATATCGCCCTGGATTTGCGTCGTTAACGCCGCTGCTTCACGCAATACATCGGCCGCCACTGTAACGTTAAACCCTGCCCAGCCTAGCGTGGCACCGGTCTCTTCCACCATTCGATCGATGAAATCACCCTGACGTGCTTCCATTAGCTCAGCCGCTTTAAGCAGTTTGGCGCGCCGCTCCCCTGGGCCTGTTTTTGACCATGCTTCAAACGCCCTGCCTGCGGCGTCCGCTGCCGTGTTCGCATCACCGACACTTGCCGCCGCAGCGGTGGTGACCACTTCACCGCTTAATGGGTTCGCGCGGGTAAAGGTGGCAGTTTGCTCAGCAGCGGTTGATTGGCCCGCCGACAATAGCTGAGTGGTGAACATGGCCTTAACTCCTTGTAGTAAACTTGTAGTAATAAAGCCTACAGCAGAAACATCGTACTCAAGATGGGGAAAGCGATGAGCAACGCCAGGCGTAGTAAGTCAGAGACCACGAACGGCGCGACCCCTTTAAAAATCTCACCTAGCCCAACATGCGGTGCCATTGCTTTTATAACGAACACATTCATCCCCACCGGCGGTGTCATTAGCCCCAGCTCAACGGTCAGTACGGTCAAAATACCGAACCATACCGGGTCGATACCCATCGCCTGAATAATCGGATAAACCACCGGCACGGTGATCACCAACATGGCGATAGAGTCCATAAACATACCCAACACAAAGTAGAGCGCCAAGATGCACAGCACCACGACGATGGGCGTGAGATCCATGCCGTAGAGCATGTCAGTAATGGAAAATGAAATACGCGACACCGAGATGAAGTAACCTAGCGTCTCAGCCCCCACCAGCATAAAGAACACCACCGCAGAGAGCGCTAATGTCTCTTGTACGCTGGCCCATAGCTGCGCACCGCGCATTCCTTTTACCAGGGCATAAAGCAGCGTGGCGAACGCCCCGACACTAGCGCCTTCCGTCGGTGTAAAGGCGCCAAAATAGATACCTAGAATCATCACCAGGAAAACGCCAAAAAAGGGAACCAACCCGGTAAGAGAGAGAAGTTTGTCTTTCCAAGCCGTAGGCTCACCGGCCACCGCAAGGGAGGGCCGCAGCCACATCACCAAGGTAACGGTAAGGGAGTACATCACTAGCCCCAAGAGGCCAGGGATCAGGCCTGCCATGAACATATCGCCCACGGACTGCTCAGTTAGAATGGCGTAGATAAGAAGCGCAATACTGGGTGGAATCATAATACCCAGCGTGCCGCCTGCAGCAAGCGCCCCGGTGGCCAAGCCACGGTTGTAGCCATAGCGCTCCATCTCCGGCAACGCTACCCGGGTCATGGTACTGGCTGTTGCCAATGAGGAACCGGAAATCGCCGAGAAGATACCGCATGAGCCCACCGCTGCAATCGCCAGGCCGCCCTTCCAGCCACCACAAATGACCCGCGTTGAATCAAACAGCTTACCGGCCATGCCCGAATGGGCCGCCAGCACGCCCATTAAGATAAACATGGGTACTGCGCTGAAGCTGTAGTTCGAGAGCACTTCCACCGGCACCGTTTTTAATTGCGCGACAGCCGCGTCCCAACTAATGATCTGCGCAAACCCCACCACCCCTACAATCAACATCGTGAGGGCAACTGGCACACGCAGAATCATCAATACCAATAAAAGCCCTAGCCCGATGGCGCCAATCGCTTCACTCTCCATGAGGCGCCTCCTCACCTGTGGCATAGATCATGCCCAACAGCGCATGAATAAAGCTCCGCAATCCAAGCAGTAAGCTGAGCACTGCTGCCAATTGGAAAATTGGGCCCATGGGTAAGCGCAGGTCTTGGGTGATTTCTCCGTACTGCGTGGCAGCAGCAGCAGAATCTAACAAACCCACAAATAGGATCAGCCCCAGCGCCGTAAAGCCAAGCAAAAAAAGACCTTGGATACGATTTTTTATCGACTGGGGTAAACGGTGCGAAAATGCTTCAACCACCACTTGGCTTTTCTCGACATTAGCGGCCATCGCCGCCAATAGCGCGAACAGCATCAAATAGCTAACCAACTCAACGCTGCCGGAAACACGCAACGCAATGGCGCCTTCCGTTAGCCGGGAAAGGTAGCGAGTACTGACATCGGCAATGGTCACCGCCAACAGCCCGATCAGTGCGACCCCCGCCACCAGGCGACAAACAAGGGCCAGCCAATGGCTGGCCCGAAAGAGGAGTTGTTGAAAAGAGAGACTAGACTGCATGAAAACTTACCCCTCTTGGGTACCACAAGACTCGCTAGCAGCCAGAGCAGCCTCATACACCTCGCGGGCTTGACTCAAACCACGCTCTTCCAACTGCGTCAGGTAGTTTTCAATGCCCGTTTCCAACGGTTCCTGCCAGTCAGGATGCTGAAGTGGGTTTTCGATTTCACGAATGGTATGGCCCGCATCAACCGCTTCTTGCTTGCCTTCAACATCTAAGCGGTCAAACACGGCACCGGCGTTTTCAGCCCATTTCATGCCTGAGTTATTATCAATGACCGCTTGCTGCTCAGGGGTCAGGCCGTCATAGGCACGCTGGTTCATGGTGGCGACAAAGATCAGCGTATAGAACGGCACTTCGGTGTGATAACTGACTAGCTCATTAACGCGGAAACCTTTTAAACCTTCCCAAGGAAAGCTTAAGCCATCAATCACGCCTCGCTGCATAGAGGTGTAAATATCGGGTGCTGGCATGCCCACCGGGCTTGCACCCATATTTTCCAGCATCTCACCCGCTACGGCAGTGGGGCGGCGAATGCGCAGCCCTTCCAGGTCAGCAGGGGTTTGCACATCGGTGTCGATGGTGTGGATACCACCGGGGCCCGTGGTAAACATAAACAGCGGGCGGGTATCTTCGTATTCGCTATCCAAATGGCCGTCGTCATAGAGCGTTTGCAACACACACGCCCCTTGGGTTGCCGTTGAGGCGACACCTGGAAGCTCGACAATTTGCGACAGCGGGAAGCGGCCAGCGGTGTAGCCCTGTGCCGTGGCACCAATATCGGCGATGCCGTTGGCAGCGGCTTCATAAATGGAATCCGGTTTGGCTAAGGTACCGGCGGGGAACATTTGAATGGTGAGATCACCATTGGATTCTTCTTCAATAGTATCGGCCCACGCCTGCAAAACATCTTGGTTAACGCCTGAAGGGCCAGGCCAAAAGTGCGCCATACGCAGCGTCGTCTCTGCCTGGGCAGAGCTAACAGCAAGGCCAGCAATCGCTGCCGCCAACACACAACGGGATAGGGACATTTTCATTGGAGCCTCCAGGACTTTTTGGATTATTGTGAGTTCGTATAGCGAATAGTAGTTCGCTTTAGGTATTCACATTAATTCACTATGAGGCGTAGGGCTAATCGACATTCGTTTATGTTCAGGCTATGTCGCCCGGTCTTTTAAGCTTCCTGCCTCGCATCACCAGTGTTGCTGCTTTCACGCCGTCTCCAAAAGGTACAATGACAGGTAAAAATTGGATTTTTACAAGATCAATGCCCGACCAAGGTCGAACCCAAACAAAAAAAGCGCTGCTTACGGATAAGCAACGCCTTTTGGTTTTTATTCACAAACTTGCAGACAACGGGATTAAAAATCGAAAAACACCGTCTCGCCTTCACCTTGCAGGCGGATATCCAACCGGTAGCGCACCTTACCATCGACCTCTTCGCGCTTGGCGATCAAGGTTTGGCGACGCGCCGGTGATTCGATGCGCGATAGCACCGGGCACTGGGCGTTCGCTTCCGCTTCATCGTCAAAGTAAAGCCGCGTTTGCAGGTGGATATTCACCCCGCGGGCAAACAGCGTCAGGTTAATGTGCGGTGCCATTAATTGGCCGCTGGGATGCTTTACCGCGCCGGGCTTGATGGTCGTCAGCGACCACTCGCTGCCGTGATCGAACGTCGTCGCGGTGCGCCCGAAGCTATTGAACGGTTTGCTGAGGTCGTAATCGGATTGGTAGTCACCGTTAGCATCGGCCTGCCATGCTTCTAAAAAGGCATCGCGTACTAAGTCGCCGTTGCCGTCGATGACAATGCCGACAACTTCGATATGCTCACCCTCGGCATCGGGCTTGGCCATCTCGTTCCAGATCTCTTCATCCCGCACTGGGTTGCCCGCCGCAGCGAGAGCAAGACCAATGTGCACGTAGGGGCCAGCGGTTTGCGAGGCGGTTTCACGCAGCATCAGGTCGCTGGTCGGCTGGCTGTTAGGCTGATTCATGAGATATCCCCACCCTTATTGGTTTTCAAAGTAGGTCTGCAGCTCACCGCGTACCACCACATCAAAGCGATAGGCAAGGCAATCCATCGGCTTGCTGTGGGCCATATCGAGTCGACCAATCATCGTCTCAACCGCGAGCGGGTCTTTCAGCGTGTGCACGATGGGACAGAGAGGAATCAGCGGGTCGCCCTCAAAGTACATCTGAGTGATCAGTCGGGTGGAGATCGAAGGCCCAGTGACTGAGACGTGAATATGCGCGGGCCGCCAGCTGTTCATATCGTTGGGCCAGGGGTAGGGGCCGGGCTTGATGGTACGGAAGCGGTACATCCCCTGCTCATCGGTCAAGCAGCGCCCCACACCGCCAAAGTTAGGATCTAACGGTGCCAGATACTTATCGTTTTTATGGCGATAACGGCCGCCTGCATTGGCCTGCCACATTTCCACCAGGGTATGCGGTATTGGCTTGCCGAATTGATCGACCACTCGGCCGAACATGAGAATCCGCTCGCCCTGGGGCAGCCCGCCCTGGCTCGGTTCCTGGCGAAAGTTAAGCAGCAGGTCGTTATCGTGGGGCCCCATGCGCAGGTGGCTGAAGTCCGGGCCGGTCAGTTCTGAAACAGTCGGTTGCTGCATGCTCACCAGCGCCTGCTGGGGCGAGCGCGCCACCGAGGTTTTATAACCCGGCGCGTAGGCAGGCGGATGCCAGTTGCGGTCACGGGCCACAAAGCGTTTATTGTCGTGGGTCATCGCCCTTTACCTCTCATCAATTATTTTGATTCGCTACTCGCCCCAGCCCAGCTCTTTGGCAAGAGCAAAGGCGTGATTGGCCGCTGGAACGCCGCCGTAAATCGCCACGTGCATCAGCACTTGGCGCAGCTCGGCCTCCGTCAGGCCAATACGCTTGGCGGTTTTCAAGTGCAGCGTTAGCTCTTCGCGCCCGAGCGCGGCGAGAATGCCAGTGGTGATCATGCTGCGCTCGCGACGGGTTAAGTCGTCGTTGCTCCACAGTTCACCCCAGGCCAGACGGGTAATCATCTGCTGGAAGGGGGCATCCAGGCTATTGGCGTTGGCGGTCGAGCGCGCCACATGCTCTTCTCCCAATACCTGCTTGCGGGTCTCAAGACCAGTGGCGTACGCCACGCCGTGGTTGGCCACATCGCCCAGATCCGTTGCCATCACGGCAAGGAGCTTTTGCGCGAACAGCGTAGGGGCTTCTACCGCAGGCACATGGCCCACACCGTCAAAAATCTCCAGCGGAGCGCCATCGAGCTCCGCAGTGAGGGCTTCCAACGTTGCAGGCGGCGTGGCCATATCTTCACTGCCGCCAAACAGCTGTACCCTGACCTTATGAAGGGTGCTCTTACCTGAGAGCTTTCCAGTGAATGTATCGCGGCCAAGCATTTCGCACAGCTGAGCGTAGGACTCATCATCGCCACGGCCCATTTGCACGCACCAGCCTGCTTTCAGCGCGGGGCTGGCCTCAAACGCTTTTGGTGCAAACCAGCGTGGCACAATCTCTTCAGACATCGCCACCAGGCCTTCCTGGCGCACGCGGCCTGCGCGGGTGTTCCATAGATCCGGATTGCCGATCACTGCGCCGGTGTTGGTCAGCGTAGTGGAGAGCAGGCGGTCGCTATGTGCAGCAATCAACTGCTGGCCGACGACACCGCCAATGGACGTACCGGCAAAGTGAAAGCGCTCAGCGCCCGCCAGTTCTGCCAATGCCAGAGCCTCAGCGGCTAAATCAGCGGGCGTGATCTGCTCTCCGCTGACCGCCTGGCTGGCACCGTGGCCGGGAAGATCCCAGGTCAGCACCCGGTAGCGGGGCAGCAGCGCGGGAATCACGTCATCCCATACCGCTTGGCTCATGCCCAAAGGGTGCGCCAGAATGATAAGTGGATTCACCTCTGCACCGAGCAGGCGGTAAGCCACACTGCGACCGTTGATGGTATGAAAAGCCATGTCTGCCTCCGTTAAACCCGTTCGATCAGCGTGGCGATACCCTGCCCTACGCCAACGCACATGGTACACAGTGCGTAGCGCTTACCGCTGTTCTGCAACTCATGGGCGGCGGTCAGCAACAGGCGGGCACCGGACATGCCCAGCGGATGCCCCAGGGCAATTGCACCGCCGTTCGGGTTGACGCGCGGGTCGTCATCGGCCAGGCCGAGGTCGCGCATACACGCTAACGCCTGGGCGGCGAACGCTTCGTTAAACTCAAATACATCGATATCATCCATGGCGATACCAGTGCGCTTGAGTAGTTTCTGCACTGCCGGTACCGGCCCATAGCCCATGATGCGCGGCTCAACGCCAGCCGTGGCCATGCCGATGATTTTCGCCATCGGCTTCAGGCCGTGCTGTTTGACGGCTGATTCACTGGCCACCAGCATGGCGGCTGCGCCGTCGTTGACACCAGAAGCATTGCCTGCGGTTACACTGCCGCCCTCACGGAAAGGCGTGAGTAGGCCCGCGAGCTTCTCCAGCGTGGTTTCACGCAGGTGCTCGTCCTGGTCAAAAATCAGCGGCTCTTGCTTACGGCGCGGGATCTCGATGGCCGTGATCTCTTGGGCAAAACGCCCCGCTTTTTGAGCGGCAGCGGCTTTTTGCTGGGAGCGCAGGGCAAAAGCGTCCTGATCTTCCCGGGAGATATTGAACTGCTCGGCGACGTTTTCCGCCGTTTCCGGCATGGAGTCGATGCCAAAAGCTTTCTTCATCAGCGGGTTGACCAAGCGCCAGCCAATGGTGGTGTCTTCAAGCTTTTGACTGCGGGCGAAAGCGCTATCGGCCTTGCCCATTACATAGGGCGCGCGAGACATGGACTCCACACCACCTGCCAACGCCAGCTCCATTTCACCGGCTTTAATGGCGCGAAACGCGGTACCCACCGCGTCCATACCCGAGCCGCAAAGGCGGTTCATGGTCGTGCCGGGCACTGAGGTAGGAATGCCCGCCAGCAGCGACGACATACGCGCCACATTGCGGTTATCTTCACCGGCCTGGTTGGCGCAGCCCATAAAGACTTCTTCAATGGCAGCAGGGTCGAGATCCGGCGCTTCCGCCAGTACGGCTTTAAAAATCGTCGCGGCGAAATCATCCGGGCGTACGCTGGCCAGAGTGCCACCAAAACGTCCCACGGCGGTGCGACGGGGATGACATAGAAAGACGTCTTGCATAACAACATCGCTCATAAATAGATCCTTTATGCGTCCGCGTGGGCCCGCTCGGTGCGCGCTTTGAGCTCACGAAGAATTTCAAGCTCATTCGCACTGGGTTCAGGTGTGCTTTCAAGCTGCTCGGCAAAGCGCACTTCCCAGCCGGTAGCCTCAATCACTTCCTCGCGACTCACACCGGGGTGCAGTGACACCACGACCAGCTCTTTGCTGCCCGGGTCGGGCTTCATCACGCACAGGTCGGTAATCACGCGGGTGGGGCCCTTGCCGATATTGGGCACGTTGTCGCGCCCTTTCCCGTCGCGGCCAAAGCCAAGGGTGGTGACGAAGTCGACATCTTTCACAAAGGCACGCTTGGAGTGCTTCAAAGTGATAAACACTTCACCGGCGTTGGTGGCGATTTCCGGCGCACCGCCGCCACCCGGCAGGCGAACCTTGGGCGCTTTGTAATCGCCGATAAGCGTGGTGTTAAGGTTAGCAAAGCGGTCGATTTGCGCGGTACCTAAAAAGCCCACGTCGACTTTGCCGCCCTGGAGCCAGTAGCGGAACATCTCCGGCACCGCCACGGTGGTGAGCGCCGATTCGCACAGCTCACCATCCCCAATAGATAACGGCAGAATATCGGGCTTGGTCTGCAGCGTGCCGGACTCGTAAATCAGCACTACATCGGGGGCGTGCGTCAGCCGTGCCAGGTTGGCGGCTTCCGAGGGCAGCCCGATACCCACAAAGCAGGTCATGCCATTTTCCAGCGCCCGCGCGGCGGTCACCGACATCATTTCAGAAGAGGTGTATTCCAGACTCATTAGGCTTGGCCTCCCACGTTATCGGCGGCATTAAAAACGTTGTTGTCGAGCCACTGGGTGAAGGTGTCGCGATCGCGAGCGATGGCATCCCACTCTTTATAGAAGCGGTTGCTGCGACCGTAATAGCCGTGGGTGTACGAGGGCAGCGCACCTTTCTCGGCTACCGCAATGGCGCTGATCGCCCAGCTTGGAATCACACAGGCATTGGGAGTAGCCCCCAAGTCATCGACGATCTCTTCCACCGTGACAATACTGTGCTTGGCCGCAAGCACGGCCTCTTTCTGAACGCCGACGATACCTTCCACCAGCACATTGCCCTGACGATCCGCCCGCTGTGCGTGGATGATCGAGACATCCGGGCGCACTGACGGCACGGCCGCCAAGCGCTCACCGGTAAACGGGCACTCGATGAATTTGATTTGGTCGTTGACGCTGGGCAGCTCGCTGCCGATGTAGCCGCGAAAAACGGCGAGCGGTAAACCTGCCGCACCGGCTTCAAAGGCGCAGGCCATGGCGGCATGGCTGTGTTCAAGAATCTCGATCTTGCACGGCCAGCCTTTCTCAACCGCATCACGCAGACGGTGTAGCGATCCCACACCGGGGTTGCCACCCCAGGAGAAGATCACCTTTTTAGCGCAGCCTGCGCCAATCATTTGATCGTAGATGATATCGGGGGTCATGCGGATCAGCGTCAGATCACGCTTTTTTTGCCGGATCACTTCGTGACCGGCGGCAAACGGTATCAGGTGGGTAAAGCCTTCCATGGCCACGGTGGCGCCGTCTTGGACGTAGCGCGCTACCGCGTCATGCAAGCTGAGAAACTCGGACATGATGGGTGCCTCAACAAAATTTATAGTGCTGTTCGCAATGCGAATATTGATTCAATATACGAACAATAAAGTATGGAAAGAATGCGCACCCGTCAATCCATAACTGCGGTAAATTGAGGCTTAGTAATCTAATCAATGTTCTTAAAGAACCAATACCGATGTTTTTTATTATACTTTGGTATCAAGTTTGTTGATAAAAATTCTTTTAAAACAATACTTTAAAAAATAGTTCGCAATACGAACTGTAATTCTCTTGACGAACTACGCCTCTAAACACATTCTCGTAGGCACTAAAGGGCTTTGTTAGGGCCTACAAAAGCTTTTATATACTGTAAGGAGTTACACTAATGTCTAATAAAGAAAATAAGAGCATTGCTTCAATTTTTGGCGAAGGGGGGCGACCAAAGAATAGTCAACGCGAAATTAAAATTATCGATACCACTTTTCGTGATGCACACCAGAGCCTATGGGCGACGCGAATGCGTACTGAACATATGATGGGCATTGCAGATACAATGAACAGTGCTGGTTTCCATCACATTGATATGATGGCACCTATCCAGTTTGATGTATCTGTGCGTTATCTCAAGGAAGATCCATGGGAACGTGTAAGAGAATTACATAAAGCAGCCCCCGAAACTAAGTTTCGTGCATTAATTCGTTCAAAAAATATCGCTTCATTCGACTTTCTCCCTGATGATGTAATTGATGGGTGGGTCGATCAACTATATAACAATGGCTTCCGAGTTATTGGCGCATTTGATGGATTAAATGATGTTTCCAATATAGTTGGTTGCTTAAAGCGCGCCAAAGCATTAGGTGCCTATACTTTTGGCGCTCTTTCTTTCTGTGAAAGTCCTGTACATACAGATGAGCTTTTCGTAAAAACTGCAGTTGAACTGATTGAGCAAGCTGATGTAGATGCAATTATGCTTAAAGATGCTGGAGGCTTGCTTACCCCAGAACGTATTCGCACTTTAGTTCCTGCTATAAAAAAAGTAATTGGCGATCGTCCTCTTGAACTTCATAGCCATTGCTTGACTGCATTATGCCCATTAGTATATTTAGAAGCTGTCGAGTTAGGCTGCGATCTTTTACATACTTCTATTGCGCCTTTAGCCAATGGTGCTGGACAGCCAGCAACCCAAACCATCGTAAAGTCATTACGAGAACTTGGGTACGTAGTAAATGTTAATGATGAAAAAATTGAAGAAGTTAGCAGCTATTTTAAAAACATTTGTGAAGTAGAAGGAAAACCAGAAGGTAAGCCTGCTGAATATAACCCATTACATTATAAGCATCAGTTGCCAGGAGGAATGTTATCCAATTTTCATGCTCAACTAGAGACGGCTGGGCTGGGTAATCGGTATGAAGAGCTCCTAGAGGAAATTGCCCTAGTTAGAAAAGAGCTGGCATGGCCTATTATGATTACTCCTTTTGCTCAGTTTGTTGGAACTCAAGCGGTAATGAACGTTATTTCTGGTGAACGCTACGGAACAGTACCGAATGAAATTAAAAAGTATGTTCTGGGCTATTATGGCCGCCTATTAGGTCCTGTTGATTCAGAAGTCTATAAAAAAATACTTGAAAATGGTTCCTCAGAAATTAATGAGAAACCTACAGCCCCAAAACCTATGATGAAAGACCTAGCTCAACAGCACCCAAATGCTACAAAAGACGAGCTTTTGTTACGTGCCATGTTTGCAGGCAATCAAGTTGATGGGATGAAAGAGGCTATTGCCAATGGTGAATCTGGTGATGACTTCAGCGGGGGGCTAGTCTCTTTTATTAAAGAGCTTGCTAGTGGCGATGAAAAGCAAGTTAAGCTATCAACTGAAAACCTAAATATCTCGATTTCAAGATAGTTTTAATAAACATAGGAGAATTAAAAATGAAAGATTTTGATATTAGCTTAAATGACTTAAAACAACTCACTAAATGGGTAAAGGAAAGTAGCGATATACGTGAGTTATCTTTATCTTATAACGGACTTGAGCTTTTTATTAGTCGTAATGAAAGTACGCAACGTTCAGTATCTTCTGATGCTGCGGGGACACCTGTAACTACTGCACCTGCTCCCAGTAAACAAGAACAACCCGAATTAAACAAACCTACTATTGCCCCAACTGCAAGTAAATCATCACCGACAGCTGACGTATCTGTGGCTGAAAATGAACATTTAATTACTGCTCCGATGGTTGGTACTTTTTACATGTCGCCAAAGCCCGGTGCGCCTGCATTTGTTGAAATTGGTCAGCAAGTAGAACCAAAATCTGTTGTGTGTATCATAGAAGTTATGAAGTTGATGAATAATCTCGAAGCTAAAGTTAATGGTCGTGTAAAAGAAATCTATGTGGAAGACCAACAGCCCGTAGAGTATGGGCAACCCATTATGCTTATTGAGAAAGAATGAGTTTCTTCTCGCTCAAATGGGAGTTTTCATGTTAAATAAAATTAAAAGCGTAATGATTGCTAACCGAGGCGAAATATCGCTTCGGATTATTCGAGCTTGTCAAGAGCTGGGGGTAAAAAGCGTAGCTATCTACTCTGAAGCTGACAAAGATACATTACCAGTTAAGTTGGCTGATTCAGCTGTTTGTATTGGACCTGCTCCTGCTCAGGCGAGCTACCAAAATCAAGAAGCCATCATTAGCGCAGCTTTGGCGTTTGGTGTAGATGCTATTCATCCAGGTTATGGGTTTCTTTCAGAAAAAGCAGACTTTGCAAAGAAGTGTGAAGATAATGGCATAATTTTTATCGGCCCTTCTGCTGACATAATAAGCAAGATGGGAGATAAAATTGAAGCTAGGAAAATAGCCGACTCAGCTTCAGTGCCTACAATTCCTGGCTCAGATGGTGCTGTTACTGAATTCAAAAAAGCTCTAGAAATAGCAGAAAGCATTGGTTTCCCTCTTCTGATCAAAGCATCCGCGGGTGGTGGCGGCAGAGGTATGAGGGTGGTAGAGTCTAGAGATACCTTAGAGCAGGATCTGAATGAGATCATGTCTGAGGCTGAAGTCGCTTTTGGCGATTCATCTGTCTATATTGAGAAATATCTTACAGACATTCGCCACATAGAAGTTCAACTTCTTGCTGACGGCGACAGTTGTATTCATCTTGGTGAGCGCGATTGCACTGCTCAACGACGTAATCAGAAGCTAGTTGAAGAGGCCCCTTCTCCTGCATTAAGTACCTCCCAACGAAATGACTTGTGTCAATCGGCTGTACGCCTGGCTAAAAAAGTTAAGTATAAAAGCGCCGGAACGGTTGAGTATGTTTATGACAATATCGATAAGCAATTTTATTTTATCGAAATGAACACTCGTGTTCAGGTTGAACACCCTGTATCTGAAATGATTACTGGCATTGATATAATAAAAGAACAAATCAAGATAGCAGATAACCAAGTGTTAAACATCAAGCAGGAAGACATAGTGCTCTCTGGTCATGCTATAGAGTGCCGTCTCAATGCAGAAGATCCAGAAAATGGATTTTCCCCATGCCCAGGCACAATAAGCTATTATCGTCCACCAGGTGGTTTTGGTATTCGTATGGATAGTCACTTAGAAAGTGGCTATACAATTCCACCATATTACGACTCGATGATCGGTAAGCTAATTTGTTGGGGAGCAGACCGTAATGAAGCCATCATTAGAATGACACGTGCTTTATCTGAAATGAAAGTTGAAGGTGTTAAAACAACAGCTAAGTTCCATAGTAAACTGATTAACAGCGAACAATTTAAATCCGGGAATTTTAATACTGTCTTTGTTGCCAGTTTACTTGAAAAGCAGCACTAACATAAAAACAAGGAGCATTATAATGAAGCTACTAAAGAAAAGTATTAAACATTGCGCGATAGCCTTAGCTGTGGCAGGTACAGCAGGTACTGGTTTTTCTTCAGAAGTGGAAGCTCAACAGCTTAATATGCTAGCTGGCTACCCTTCTAATTTTGCCTGGTATAGGGAGATTGGGCCTAAATTTATCGAAATGGTAGAAGAGTATTCTGACGGCAGCGTTCAAATCAATGTGCAAGGGCCAGACGTCGTTCCTGCATTTGAGCAACTTCAACCAGTACAAGCTGGGGCTTTTGATCTATTGTTTACTCATGCGGCTTATCACTCAGGTACAACGGCCATTGGGCTCTCTCTTGACGCGATAGATGTTGATCCAATTAAGCGCCGCGAAGAGGGGTTAATCGATTATATTGATGAACATTATCAAGAACTCGGTTTAAAGCTAATTTCAGCTCCTTCCACAGGAACTAAAGGTTTTCGTTTCTATTTACGTGAGCCTATTACTGGTGAGCCAGGGTTAGAAGGACGACGTATTCGTGGAACAGTTTCATATCAATCTATGATTGAAGAGCTTGGCGGAGCCGTAGTGAATATGCCTGTTACTGATATCTACACGGCATTACAAAGAGGCGTTATTGACGGAGCTGCATGGGGCTTAACTGGCGCTAGTGATCTCCAATGGCATGAGATCATAGACTACATGACAGATCCTGAGTTCGGTCAAGTTGGTGTGATGATTTATATGAACCTTGATCGCTGGAATGCTTTAGATAGTGATGCACAGAATGCGCTGATTGAAGCTGGCAAGCAGATTGAAATTGATTCTGTAGCTCACTTCGATGCTGTACAGAAGGAAGAAGCTGATTTTCTGATTGATAATGGTATGCAAATCACTTCTTTTAGTGAGTCTGAATCAGAAGCTCATGAACGCTTATGGGCAGAGGGTGTATGGAAAGTAGCTGAAGAGCAAAGTGGCGATGATGCTCGACAGTTACGAGAAATGGCAAAATCAGCTGACATGACCTACTAATAGCTGCCGTCATTTGGCTGGGGTATATGCCCCAGCCACTCAAAGGTTTATAACTATGTTTACAAAGATTATTGACGCTATTACTAAAGCCTTTTTTTTCTTGGCTTCATTAGCTTTAGGGCTAATCGTTGTTATTTTCTCTTTTGAAATTATAATGCGCTATTTTTTTGCTGCTCCTACGTCATGGGCAACAGATACGGTAACATTTCTATTTTGTGCATCATTAATGTTAGCTCTACCTGAAGTCACAAGAACGGATGGCAATATTGCTGTTTCTATTATTTTAGATTTTTCTGCACCAAGCATTGCCAACAAGATAAAATTAGTAATTTACGCGGTATCTTTCTTAATTGTTTCATACGTTACGTATATTACGTTTATTGAATTCTCACGTCTGTTTGAAACTGGCATTAATACATTAGGTTCATTCCGAATATCTAAATGGATAGTATTTAGTTTTATTCCTCTTGGGCTTGGATTATCTGTTTTGCAATTAATAATATTGTTCAAAAGACAATTAATTGAAATTTCTTTAGTTAGAAAAGGAGCTTAAGATGGAATGGTATTGGATACTTACAGTTTCATTTCTATTCTTACTCGGCTTGATGGCAACAGGTCTCCCTGTCTTTGTTGCATTTTTAATTGCAAATGTCACAGGTGTGCTCGTAACTTTAGGAGAAAGAGGCTTTGGCATGTTTAGTAACAGCATGTACGAAACCTTAACCTCAGAAAGTTTTATTACTATACCTTTATTCGTTCTTATGGGTGAGATTTTATTCAGATCTGGTTCAGTCGACGTCTTGTCATCGGCACTTGATAAGTGGATTGGCCGTGTTAATGGACGTATGTACTATTTAGTTATCGCCTTATCGACTATTTTTGGAGCGCTTTCAGGTGCAGCTGCAGCAGTAGCTGCAATGTTAGGTCGCTCTATATTACCTCAAATGCAAAAACTTGGGTATGATACTAACTTAACAAATTTTACGATTCTTGGCGGTGCATCTCTTGCTCCAATTATTCCTCCAAGCCTTCTCGTAATCGTAATAGGCTCGTTAGTTCGTGACACGTCAATTGCAGGGTTACTTATCGCGGGAATCATCCCTGGCCTTCTAATTTCACTCATTCTCTTCCTCTATGTATATATTCGTGTTGCACGAAACCCAGAGCTTTCACCTGATAACAATGAGACTGTAAAAAACTACTCTATAAAAGAAAAGTTAATTGAAATAATTAAAGTATCACCTTTTTTTATTGTTATTTTTTCGGTTATGGGGCTTATTTTACTCGGAGTTGCGACTCCATCAGAAGCGGCAGCTACTGGCGTTATAGGAGCTATAATAACTGCCGCCATTTACAAATCATTCCACCTTAAAATGCTATGGGAAAGCTTACAATCATCTACAAAAATTAGCTTAATGATTGTTATAATTGTTGCAAGTTCTAAACTATTCGGCCAATTATTATCCTTTATGGGTGCTACTTCAGGTTTGATTGACTTCGTTAGCACATTAGAGCTTAGTGACTGGATGATGTTTTTTGTATTAATGTTAATACCTTTTATATTATGCATGTTTATTGATCAATTTGCTTTTATATTATTGGCAATACCTCTGTACGCGCCTGTTGTAAGTGCATATGATTTCGACCCTATATGGTTTTGGACTATCTTCTTGATCAACTTAACAGTAGGTAGTTTAACTCCACCTTTTGGATACACATTATTTGCCTTAAAAGGTTCTGCTGACAGTGTTTTAATATCAGACATTTACAAAAGTTCTTGGCCGGTTGTAATACTCTTTATGTCGTCAATATTACTTTTCTATTTCTTCCCAGCAATTATAACTTTTTTACCTAGCATTCTTTAGGTATTAGCTATGATTTCACAGACTATTTAATTGGATTTCTTGCTATGAAAGAAAAAATTTATAGTTTAAGAATTGATGATGTACATAACTTATGCGTCAGAGAGTTTTATTGTGAAAAAGCTTTTGACCATCAAAAGCAACCTATATTATTAATCCATGGGGCAACGATTGCTTCTGAGCTTTGGGTGAATGACTATAAACAATATTCATGGTGCCACCGTTTGGCTAGCCGCGGTTATCACGTCTTCACTTGTGATTTATTAGGCTTTGGATCGTCAAAATCTGATATTGATTTACTGAAAATATCAGATACACGCGCTAATGATATTTCTAAGCATTCTATAAAGCTGATAAATCATATTCTTCATACTACTTCTCATGACAAGATAAGCGTTGTTGCTTGCTCTTGGGGAACAGTTGTCCTGACTAAAGTTTTAACTGAAAATACTCACAATATTAGTAAAGCAGTATTTTACGCCCCTATTAGCTATGATTGTAAAGCAGCAAATTATTGGAAAACAAAATACGAATCTATACCTATAAATGATAATGGTGAAAAATTAGGGTATGTTTTTGTTGACACTAATAGCTTCATTTCGAGATGGGATGAAGAAATACCGGTTATCGATAAATCAGCTTGGCGAAACAATAAAGCTTTAATGTCAATTATTAATAACACAATGCTGAACTCTAAAACACTAAGCTCGTCATTTCTTGTGCCTACAGGACCACTAGCAGATTTGGCTGATATTTTTTCTAATACAAATATACATTGCCCTGAAAAAATAACAATTCCGTCACTAGTTATTAGAGCTAGTCATGATTTAACATCAACCGAAAAATCGTCTAGAGAATTTTACGATTCAATTCAAAGCTCTGAAAAAACTTACGTTGGAATAAAAGATGGGACTCACTTTGCACTTTTAGAGAAAAGCATGGAAAAAATATTCGATAAAACTATTAAATTTTTAGAAAAAAATTAGCTTTAAGCGACTCACTTCACATTAGATTAGTTAGGTTAAAAATGAATAATGAACTTCATATGAACACTATTCCTTATCAACTTCCTCAGCCTAGTTATATGAGCTCCGACCTCATGATTCCCCATGTACTCAGTGAGTGGGTTAATGATGACAATTTATGGGTGCCTACTACTAATTTTGTATCTTTTAAGCCTTTACTGCTCCATGCTAGTGGTGGGTACTATATTAATCTATTAAGAGTTAGAAAAAGTGGGGTTCTTTCACGTCATCGTCATTCTGGAGATGTGCAGGCTCTCATACTCAAAGGCAAATGGTATTACCTTGAACACGACTGGGTTGCAGAAGAAGGTTCTTTTGTTTTTGAGCCACCAGGAGAAACTCATACTCTTTTTGTACCTCAAGATGTTAATGAAATGATTACATGGTTTAGTGTAAAAGGTGGTTACACCTATGTAGATGAAATGGGGAGAGCAACAGGGTACGAAGATGTTTTTACTAAAATAGAAGCTGCACGTAGCTATTACGAAAAAATTGGTTTAGATAAAAGCTTATTAGAAAATATCATTAGGTAGCTCAAAATTTTAAATTCGTTATTATTAAACATAAGAATTATGGTAGATATTTTAATTTTTTAATATTAAATTTAAAGCAGCTTGATACCCTCCAGTTCCAAGTCCCGCAATAACGCCATCAGCTCTCAATGATACATAGGAGTGGTGGCGGAAACTCTCGCGTTTATGAACATTGGAGAGATGTACTTCAATTACTTTGCCTTCAAATGCGTTGAGCGCATCTAATATAGCAACAGATGTATGCGTATACGCAGCTGGGTTAATTATGATGGCTAGCGTTCCATCTAGACGCGCAGCATGAATCGCATCAATTATTTCACCTTCATGATTACTCTGGAAACAAACTATATCCCAACCTGCTGCAAACGCAGTTTTACTCAAAGCTTTATTGATATCTTCTAGGGTTTCGTAGCCATAAATTTCTGGCTGTCTAGTGCCTAACAAGTTTAGGTTCGGACCGTGAAGCACTGTTACTTTTGGTTGACTCATTGAATGGCCTCCTTTGGTAATATTCCGACATGCCAATAAGTAAATATATTAATCATACCGCTTTATTAGCCGCTTGACCTGTATTATTTAGGCCATGGAAGCGCATATTTGTTCGCCATTCGAACAAATATGCTATATTGGCCTTTTATAATGTTGCATACCTCTATGAGTGGACACTGATGGAAGAACAACTCCAAGATGAAATGTTAACCCCCGATGACCGCGACTTCGTGACTGCGCTGGCGAGCGGCCTGGAGGTTATTTTAGCATTTGACGAGAACCATCCTCGTATGACGCTTAGCGAAGTAGCCGCGCGTACTAGTATGAACCGAGCGAAAGCACGACGTTTTTTGCTGACGCTGCACGCGCTCGGTTATGTCCGCAAACAGCAGCGCTACTTTGAGTTAGCGCCACGCGTGCTGCAATTGGGATACTCGTTTTTGTCCGCCAATAATTACCGCAGCGCCATTCAACAGTACCTGGAAGAGATCACCAACGAATGCGGAGAGTCTTCTTCCCTGGGTGTGCTTGATGGCGATGACGTCATTTATGTCGCGCGCTCAGCGGCGCGTCATCGTTTAATGGCGATCACCTTGTCGATTGGCACTCGTCTACCGGCCGCCTATACCTCCATGGGACGCGTTCTGCTCGCCCAATTACCAGAAGTCGAATTGGACGCTTACCTAGAGCGGCTGACGTTGCAGCGCTATACCGATAAAACCTTCACAACAAAAGGTGAGCTTAAAAAGTGTATCGATAGAGCGCGCCAGCAAGGCTACGCCGTTGCCGACCAGGAGCTCGACTCCGGCTTGCGCTCGTTGGCAGTGCCAGCCTTTGATGCAAACGGCAAACTACTGGGCGCTATCAATATTAGTACCAACGCAGCACGTATCGACCTAGACACACTGCTCAAAGAATACCTGCCCCTGCTCCAGTCCAAAGCGCGCCTTATTCGCACCACTATCAGCTGCTAATTCGCCAATTGCACCAGCGCCTGTTCAAGCGATGCTTGTTGGCGCTGCGTGTATAGCTCAATCTCATCAATGACGGTAGCCCCTAAAGCCTGCTCGAATTGCTGTTGGCTGGCGCTACTGCCGTAGTTATCGTGGCTGCTTTCGCCCAGATTGGACTGAAAAATGCCAGCCGCACTCACCGGTAAGAAATCTTCATAAATCATCGGTGTGACTGACAGGGCGCCCTGCTGAATCAGGCTATCCACCTGCTCTATCGAAACCGGCCCCTGCACCGGCACGCCCTTCACCGCGTGGTAATGGAAGAATGCTAACGCTTCCCGACGCAACGTGGCGTAATCATCGGGAAACGCGGTAAAGACTTCCGCTAAATGGGCTTGGTGAGCGTCATTATCCGCCCCCTTGGGCGCACTTTCTCGCGCCGTTGCCAGCAGTCGATCATAAAGCTCGCGCCCTTTTTTAGTTAGCGCAATACCGCGCTGCTCGATCTCGCCAAAACGAGCAGTGTGCTTGCCCTCGGCGGCATCCGCAAAAGCGATGGTCTCCTCTAACGCTTTGAAACTGGTCTGGCGCAAGAGTATCGGGCAGTCGCGACGGGGTGGGCCTTCAATGGTTGCTTTGGGGTCAATACCCACGCTTGGCATACGCCGTTGTACTTCATCAATATCTAACGTTCTCGGCGTTAGGTGATTAATGTGTGGGCCGCGGAAGCAGACCACGTCGGCGATCAAGCGATGCTCATTATGCAAACGGTCATAAGTCGCCAAATCAACCGTAGCGTTGTCATGCCAGCGGAACGTTTCCAGCGCTTCCTGAACGAACTGCTCGGCATCGGCGGCGCTAAGCCCACCCTGCTGCTCAAAGCGTTCAATGAGCGTTTTCACATTAGCAGTAAAAATATCCCGTGAGCTTAAAATGGCGCTTGCCTGTTCGCGGAGTTCGGCCTTTTCGATCAGCTCAAGGCGCAGTAGAGAGGTAAAGACACGAAAGGGATTACGCTTGAGCGCACGATCGGCGACCGGACGAAATGCCGTGGAGTGCACCGGCACGCCCGCCGCCGCCAGGTCGTAATAGCCAACCGGCTCCATTCCCATTACCGCGAACATTCGCCGTAGCATGGCAAGCTCGTCAGCGCTGCCCACGCGAATCGCGCCGTGGCGTTCCACATTGATGCGGGCCAGCTCGTCGCTCTCCTGCAGCGCACCGTTAAGCTCAGGATTAGCAGCTAGCACCTCTCGATTAACAGCCTCGACCAGCGACAACAAGGTGCCGTATTGCGGCACTTCCTGCTGATACATCGCTGACATCGCGCTGGAAAATTGGTCGCGGATTTCATCACTGCTAACGTACGCTGAACTCATGGAATTGTCCTATTTATAAACGGCTATACCTGCCCATAAAAGGCTATACCTACATAGTAGCGCTATCGGCGCCTTAACAATTTCACTTTTTCCGCACCTTGCTACACCTAAAAGCCCCCCTCACCTTAACGAGTAGGTATTTTAAACTGTTACATTAGTGCTTGAACTTATGAACCTAGGCACGCCATCAATGACGCTTCCGCTTTATTTAGGTTTGCCCATGTGGGCCAATCAAGACTGGCTCGGCAGTCTTTATCCGCGCCATGCCAAAACCGAGCTATTAAGCGATTATGCCGCGGTGTTTTCGAGCGTTGAAGGTAACACTACGTTTTATAGCGGTATTCCAAAACCGGAAACAGTCGCCGCTTGGGCACGCCAGGCGCCACCCCACTTTCGTTTTTGTTTTAAATTACCGGCAAGCGTCACTCACGATCAACGGCTTACCCATTTAGAAGACGCATGGGCATTTTTAGCCGCCCTTGAACCGCTGCACGATCGCCTTGGGCCCACCATGGTTCAACTACCGCGCGATTTTGGCTCTCAAGAACTCCCTCAGCTGGAAGCGTTGCTCGCCGATTGGCCTGCTCATTTGCCTTGCGCGGTAGAAGTACGCCACCCTGACTTTTTCCACAAGGGAGCCGCTGAAATCGCCCTTAACCGCCTGTTGATAACTTATTCGGCCAACCGCGTGATGCTCGACGTCCGTCCGCTCTTCTCAACCCCAGCAAATGACCATATCGGCCTGGCTCATGCTCAGCAAGAAAAGCCGAAACTCCCACTACACGTGCTTTCCACGGCAAATTATCCGGTGATTCGCTTTATTGGCCATATTGACAAAACCATAAACAGTGACTACTTCACCGCTTGGAAGGCTCGTCTAAAGCTGTGGATAAATCAGGGGAAAACCCCTTTCTTATTTGTGCATACTGCAGATAACCGTGAGTCTCCTCACATGGCTCGGCTACTTTATAACGCACTCGGAGAAGAGACGCCCTTACCCCCGCTTGAGCCCTTTGCCGGTGAAAAGCAAAGCCAACTCTTTTAGACCACCTTTTTAGGTGAGCTAACTGGCATGCTTGCGGTTGATCAGATAAATTGCGCTTACTTTTGGAAAAGGACGTCAGCAATGACTCCATTTTCCGAAAACTAGCGTGCTCAACACGTAGTGACTTACACAACAATCGACTTAATGGGTGATGTATGGCGAAGCTTGCGCATGCGCAGTGGTCATCGCGAATGACCTTTGTGCTGGCCGCCGCTGGTTCAGCGGTGGGTCTAGGGAATATCTGGAAATTTCCGTATATGGTGGGTGAAAGCGGCGGCGCTGCTTTCGTATTTGTGTATTTACTTTGTATCGCGCTGATTGGCTTGCCTATTCTCGTCTCCGAGTGGCTACTGGGGCGGCGTGGCCAGAAGAACCCTGCCAGCACGATGTCAGAACTGGCCCGCACCGCAAACAAGCCAAAAGCATGGGCCATTGTCGGCATTAGCGGCATTGTTGGGGCCTTTTTGATTTTGTCGTTTTACAGCGTGATTGGTGGCTGGTCGCTCTACTACACCGTTAACTCAGTGAGCGGTGCCTTTAGCGGTCAAGACGCCGACGGAATTGGCGCCCTGTTTAATGGCATGCTGAGTAACCCAAGCTTACTGCTGTTGGGCCATTCGATCTTTATGCTACTGGTGATTGGCATTGTCGCCCGCGGTGTTACCAAAGGGCTTGAAGGCGCTGTACGCATTCTAATGCCAGTACTCGCGCTGCTGCTAGTTGTGCTGATCGGTTACGGCATGTCGACCGGCCACTTTGGTGAAGCGTTGACGTACATGTTCAACCCGGACTGGAGCAAGCTCAGCGCAGAAACCGTGCTGGCCGCCTTAGGTCACGCCTTCTTCACCCTCTCACTGGGTATGGGCATCATGATGGCTTACGGCTCTTACTTAGGCAAAGAGATCAACCTGCTGCAAACCGCCCGCACGGTCATCATCATGGACACCGTCATTGCCCTAGGCGCTGGGCTAGCCATTTTCCCGATTGTGTTTGCCAACAACCTGGATCTTGCCTCAGGCCCTGGGCTGATTTTCGTCACGCTGCCGTTGGCGTTTGGCAATATGGATGGTGGCTTGATCCTAGGCTTGATGTTCTTCTTGTTGCTCACGTTTGCCGCGCTGACCTCAGCGATTTCACTGCTTGAGCCGGTGGTTGAGTTCGTTGAAGAGCGCACGCCGCTCAGACGTGTCATGGCAACGGTTGTGGCCGGCGTGGGGGCTTGGTTGCTCGGCATTGCGGCACTGCTATCGTTCAACGTTTGGAGCGAGCCGCTCATGTTTGGGCTGGGCGTATTCGACCTGCTGGATACGCTGACCAGCAAAATAATGCTGCCGCTAACCGGGCTAGGCGCGATTCTCTTCGCCGCTTGGTGCCTAGATCGTAAAAGTGTCGAAGCCGAGCTTGAACTTTCAGCGACCGGTAAAAGCGTATGGAACATCATCGCACGCTATGTAGCGCCCGCTGGCGTTATTGCGGTGTTCGTGACAGGTCTTATTTAAGGTAAGCCGTCACTTCCCTGCTGTTTGCTAACCTCAGTGCAATTCGCTCTCTTGCCGATCTTCATCAGGCAAGGGGGCGATGTCCCGCGATAGCTTCTGAAATTCTCGATGCAATTCAATCCCACGACGCGCTCTTAGGCTACGCTGGGCAGCGCTGCGCTGACGCTGGGCATGTTCATCTACTTGCATACTCATAAAGATATCGAGCAGTTCGCTTTTAACCGAGGTGATGCGTTCGACGTTTCTCATAATCGACGTTCCTCCAGGTGAATATGCCTTCGTCCACCTGCATCCGTGACGACTGTTTGATGCAGTGCGGCACTTCACTTCTTACTATAACCTACTTGACAAAATGATGAACATTCTTAAAAAAAGTGTCTAACGGCATTTTAACGCTAACCTTAAACAACGCTTTTCATGCCCATTTGCGCCATCAGTCAGGCATACTGTGGCAAATGCTAGCAGTAAGCCAAGTGTGTGCTAAAGAGCCAAGGAGCTGAACGTGAGTCGCGCCCTGTTCGATGAGATGAGACGCCGCATGGAGCACTTCCGACGCTCCGAGCAAAAAGTGGCGCGGTTTGTACTGCGCAACCCCGAAGAGGTCATCCACATGCGTATTGTGGATTTGGCCACCGAAGCCACCGTGAGCGAACCCACGGTAGTGCGTTTTTGCCGTGCGCTGGGGTGCAATGGCTTTCAGGATTTCAAGCTACAGCTAGCGCAAATGCTGGCCAGCGGCAGCCAGTTTGCACAGTTTTCCATGAACGATAGTGACTCGGTCGCTGAGTTTTCCCACAGCATCTTTGACTCGACCGTGGGCACGCTGCTCTCTGTGCGTGACCGGCTGGATAACGACGCCCTGGGCCGAGCGGTTAATGCGCTAGCAATGGCTAATCGCGTGGAGTTCTACGGCTTTGGCGCCTCAGGCGCAGTCGCCTTTGACGCCCAGCACAAGTTTTTCCGGCTGCAAATTTCCACCTCTGCCTACGCCGACCCTCATATGCAGAATATGTCGGCGGTGACCTTAAAAGAGGGCGATGTAGTGGTGGCGATTTCTCAAACGGGGCGCACCAAGGCGCTGGTCGCCAGCGTACGGCTCGCCCGTGAAGCTGGTGCCACCGTGATTGGGCTATGCCCCAGCGGCTCACCGCTCGCTGAAGAGGTCAGCCTTCCACTGTATATCGATGTTCACGAGGACACCGAAATCTACACGCCGCTTAGTTCGCGCATTGCCCATCTGGTGCTGATTGATGTGCTCGCCGTCGGGGTCGCTAAAACCCGCGGCCCAAAACTCGCCGAACAGCTTAAAGCGGTTAAAAAGAGCCTCAATACGCTGCGCTTTCCTGAAGAGTCGTAATCGTTAACCTGTATACACAGCCAGTTTGCTGGCTGTGCTAGACTAGCCGCCTATTTTTTGATCCGGCAGCGGCTACTATGGACGACGTCACGGCGATTCTCGATCAGCTCAACTCCGCACAGCGCGAAGCAGTGAGCGCCCCCCAAGGTAACCTGTTGGTGCTCGCAGGGGCAGGCTCCGGCAAAACCCGCGTGTTGGTTCACCGTATCGCCTGGCTGATGCAGGCCGAAGGGTTGTCTCCCTACGCGCTGCTGGCGGTTACCTTTACCAATAAAGCCGCTAAAGAAATGCGTACCCGCCTTGAGACGCTGCTGAGCCTCTCGCTGCGACATGTCTGGGTCGGCACCTTTCACTCCATTGCCCACCGCCTGCTGCGCACCCACTGGCAGGATGCTCGGCTGCCGCAACACTTCCAGATTATCGATTCCGACGATCAGCTGCGCCTGGTTAAACGGCTGCTGAAAGATTACTCGATCGATGACGAACGTTATCCGCCGCGTCAGGTGCAGGGGTTTATCTCCGGCTGCAAAGAAGAAGGGCTGCGCCCGCACCAGGTAAATGTCGATGGCGATGCCTACATGGGTCAGATGGTCGAACTCTATGAGCGCTACCAACTGACCTGCGAGCGCGGCGGTCTGGTCGATTTCGGTGAGCTGCTGCTGCGAAGCCTGGAGTTACTGCGCGATAACCCAGCACTGTTAAAACACTATCAGGAGCGCTTTGGTCACGTACTGGTGGATGAGTTTCAGGATACCAATACGCTGCAATACGCCTGGCTAAAACTGCTCACTGGCATGAAAACGCCGATGACCGCGGTGGGCGATGACGACCAGTCGATCTACGGCTGGCGCGGTGCCAAGGTGGAGAATATCAGCCGCTTTGAGCAGGAATTCCCGCAAACCCATACCGTGCGTCTAGAGCAGAACTATCGTTCCACCAGCGCGATTCTTGAAGCCGCCAATACACTGATCAGCCACAACAGCGAGCGGATGGGCAAAAACCTGTGGACTGATGGCATCGAAGGCGAGCCGATCTCGATTTACGCCGGGTTTAACGACCTGGAAGAAGCCCGCTATATCGTTGACACCATCAAAGAAAAGGTCGATGAAGGCTTCAACCGCCGGGATATCGCGATTCTCTACCGATCCAATGCCCAGTCGCGGCTACTTGAAGAAACGCTGATTCGCCAAGGCATGCCCTACCGTATTTACGGCGGGCACCGCTTTTATGAGCGCCTGGAAATCAAGAATGCCCTGGCCTATCTTCGCCTGCTGCTCAACCGCGATGACGACGCCTCACTGGAACGGGTGATTAATGTGCCCACCCGCGGTATTGGCACGCGTACGGTGGAAATTGTTCGCCTGCGTGCACGTGAGCAGAGCATTCCGCTGTGGCAGGCGCTCCACGATGCGATTAACGACGGCACTTTAAAAGGCCGCGCCGCCAATGCCGTGCAAACCTTTGCCAACCTGATTGAGCAGCTCGATAACGATGCTGCTGGTATGGCACTGCATGAAATTATTGATCACGTGACAGTACATACGGGCTTGATTGAGCATCACAAAAGTGAACGTGGCGAGAAAGGCCAAGCCCGCGTCGAAAACTTGGAAGAGCTGGTCACTGCTGCCCGCGCCTTTACCCAGGGCGACGTTTTTGAAGCGCCCGAAGCGGGCGAAGGCATGGCGGCGCTGGAAGCGTTTCTTTCAGAAGCGGCTCTTAACGCTGGCGACCATGAAGCTGAAGAGTTTGAAGACAGCGTACAGTTAATGACGCTGCACTCTGCTAAAGGGCTGGAGTTCCCGGTGGTGTTTATTGCTGGCGTAGAAGAAGGGCTGTTTCCACATAAAATGTCGCTCGAAGAGCCAGGCAGGCTCGAAGAAGAAAGACGGCTCTGTTACGTCGGCGTCACCCGCGCCATGCAGAAGCTCTATCTAACCCACGCGGAAACCCGCCGCCTGCACGGTAAAGAGGTGTTTCCACGCCCTTCGCGCTTTCTTCGCGAGCTACCGCCGCACCTGCTGGAAGAAGTTCGCCTGCGCGGGCATATCTCGCGCCCGGTGACCGCATCGCGCACCTCCTTTGCCCAGCAAAGCGTTGAGAGCAGTGGTGATTTACCCGCTTTACATGTTGGGCAAGGCGTTGAGCATCCGGTGTTCGGTGAAGGGGTTATCCTTAACGCGGAAGGCGAAGGTGCCCGCGCCCGTGTGCAGGTTAGTTTTGCAGGCGAAGGGGTCAAATGGCTGGTACTTGGCTTTGCCAAACTAACGCCGCTGTAAACTCTCAAGCTGTTTGTTTGTATCACCATTCGTTTACGCCACATTCACTTATGCGTCAGCCTCCTGCGGAGGGCATCATGAAACAGCGCTTAAAACGCCTATTTCCAGAAGTATGTCACGGTTGGCAGGCCCTAAGCGGGTACCAGCGTTTTGAGCGCTTGGTGTCACTGGTGCTCACCCTCGCCATCGGCGGAGCCGTGCTAGTGGCCATGTATTATTTGGTCATTCACGTGATCCAGCTACTGTTCATTCAAAGTCGTGACCCCTTCGACTACCGCGTATTTCAAGCGCTATTCGATATGATTCTTACCGTCCTGATTGCCATGGAATTCAATAACTCCATCATTCGCACGATGACCAGTGGCAAGGGCTTTATCCACGTCGAAATAGTGGTGTTAATTGCCATTATGGCGTTGGTACGCAAGTTTATGGTGCTGGATATGGAAGTTATCGACCCTTGGCAAATTGGTGCGCTATCGGTCGCGGTCTTGGCGTTAGGCGGCTGCTATTGGCTGGTGCGCCACGGCAACAGTATGAAAGACGCAGCGGATGATTAGTCAGAAGGCTTGCGAGCTAAATTCGCTATAAAGCATACTAACCAGCAGACACGGCGCACTTAGCGCCCTATAAAAACAGATAATGACTTTTGGAGTTTTGCTCACATGCAACGCCGTAACTTTCTTAAAACCGTTGGCCTAGGTGCCGCCGGTGTCGCTGCTGCCCCCTTTGTAACCACCTCTAGCGCACGCGCTCAAGAGACCTATACCTGGGATATGGTCACCTCGTGGCCAAAAAACTTTCCCGCCCTGGGCACCGGCGCGAATGACTTCGCCCGCCGGGTCGAGCAGCTTTCAAACGGCCGTATGCAGATTCGCGTCCATGGCGCGGGTGAGCTGGTACCTGCGCTTGAAGTATTCGACGCCGTGGCGGCGGGAACCGCTGAGATGGGTCACTCTGCGTCCTACTACTGGCGCGGCAAAGTGGCTGCTTCACAATTTTTCACTGCTGTACCGTTCGGCATGACCACCACCGAAATGAATGCCTGGTTGTACCATGGTGACGGCCAAGAGCTGTGGGACGAAATCTACGCCAATCACAACCTGAAACCCTTTGCTGTCGGTAACACCGGCACGCAAATGGCGGGCTGGTTCAAGAAAGAGATCAACTCGCTAGACGATATGCAGGGGCTGAAATTACGCCTGCCTGGCCTCGCGGGTGAAGCGATGAACGGCATCGGTGTCAGCACCGTCAACATGCCGGGTTCCGAGATTTTCACCTCACTGCAAACCGGCGCTTTGGATGCCGCAGACTGGGTCGGCCCGTATAACGATTTGGCATTCGGTCTTCACCAGGTCGCTGATTACTACTACACGTCGGCTTGGAACGAGCCCTCAGCGGTACTGGAAGGTACGATCAACCTGGATGCCTGGAACGCGCTGCCGGAAGACCTGCAGGACGTCATTCGCGAAGCCGCACGTGCCTCTAACCTGGCGATGATCAGCGAATTCGCCTTCCGCAACGCCCAGGCACTGGAAGCATTGGTCGATGAGCATGGTGTTCAGCTGCGTACCTTCCCTGAAGACGTGATGGCAGCGCTTTACACCTCCTCCCAGGATGCCATCCAGCGCCAGGTCGATAGCGATGAGGACTCTCGTCGTGTGTATGAGTCCTACTCAGCGTTTCAGAAACTCGTACGTCCGTTTAGTGATGTCGGCGAATACGCCTATCTCAAGAACCGCGACAACGTAGGTGCCTGATTATCCAGGCAGGTAAGCAGCAAGCACGGCAAAGGGCGCACTGAGCGCCCTTTTGCTATTTTAGGCGAGAACTTTGAAGGGGTTGAATAAGAAAAGGGGCTACTCGCTGTGTACCGCTCGGATCCGCCCGTTATCGTCTAATGCGACCATTACAAAACGCGCCTCTGTCACCTTTTGGCGCTCTTCAATCCGCTGCCCATGGGGCGGGCGTACCCATACTTCTACATCAATTTTGATTGAGCTATGACCGATCTCTTGTATCTGGGTGTAGACACTGACCGTTGAGCCGACGCGCACAGGGCTTAAAAAGTCCATGGCTTCAATCGCCACGGTGGCCGTTCGCCCACCCGCTTCGCGGCAGGCTGCAAGCTCAGCTGCCTGGTCCATTTGATTGACTAGCCAACCACCGGGTATATCACCATAAAGATTGGTATCTCGGCGGGAAGCCAGTAATTTTAAAGTAAGCTGCCCTTGCGGGGCCGGTACGACATCCAAATCGGTTTCCAGAAGAGTCATGAGTTAGTCGCTTAGTCAGTTTATTGTTGTAAACGTTGCAGTGAGGCACATTGCCATGAGGCGTTGCTGCGTCGCAACACAAGTGAATGGATTCAGTTAACCATAAGAGGACGCTTGTTTGAATACTCCGGTGCATACTCTTTCATCTCATAGAAGCTACCTTTTATCGCTACGGCACAACTTGGGTTGCTGGGTGATGATGGCCCTGCTGCTGGTAACGCCGCCTACTTGGGGGCAATCACAGCCGATAACCGGCACATTAGGTGCGGTCGGTTCTGACACCATGGCTGGGCTAATGCTGCGCTGGGGCGAAACGCTGACTACTCGCCATCCGGAGGTAAAGCTGCAATTCCAAGCCAGCGGCTCTGCCAGCGCGCCAACCGCCCTAATGGCGGGTACCACCCGGCTGGGGCCGATGTCCCGCCCGATGAGCACCGAAGAGCGTGATAACTTCATTGAGCGCTACGGCTACCCGCCGCTGGAGTTAAAGGTCGCCCGTGATGCGCTGATTGTGGTCGTCCACCGCCATAACCCGCTACGCGCGCTCACCCGCCAGCAGGTCGATGCGATCTTCTCGACTTCGCGTGCCTGTGGAGCCGAGGCGCCGATACGGCGCTGGGATCAGCTCTCGGCAACGCGTGGCTGGTCATTTGGCAGTATTGCGCTACATGGGCGTAACCTTGCCTCCGGCACTCATGGGCTATTTCAACAACGGGCGCTGTGCGGCGGCCTCTTTCGCACCGATATTAGCGAACACCCAGGCTCATCGGCCGTTGTCGCTGCGGTGGGCGAGTCTGCCAATGCAATGGGGTATGCCGGGTTTAACCACCTGACGCCGGCCGTGCGCGCAGTAAGCCTTTATGACGATGACGGCATCGCCATACTACCCGATGAAGTAGCAATACAGAGCGGTGATTATCCTCTGTCGCGCTACCTGTACCTCTACGTGAACCTGCCGCCCGGGGCAACCTTACCGCCCGCCGAGCAGGCTCTACTGGCGTTAATAATGTCCGATGAAGGCCAGCAAATTGCACGCGCATCCGGTTTTGTCCCCTTAACCCCAAGCGTCCTTGACGCGCAGCAAAGGTGGTAAGCCGCTGTCATCTAATTGACACATAATCGTCTTAGAGTAGGAAGTCATTTTATGCACCGTTTTCACTATAAGCTCTCTTCACGACCCACTCTTTCAATACATGCTGGTCAGTACTGTGATCACCCCGGTTTTGCCATGCCTAGTTTTGTCATGATAGCGACATGACCCCACCTCGGTTAACCTCTTCTCGGCAGCCATTGCGCTTGCTTCAGGATCGTGTGGCCACCGGGTTAATCACCGCTGGTGGTGTCGGGGTGCTGCTGGCGATTCTCGCTATCGGCGTTTTTCTGATATGGGAAACGCTGCCACTACTGGCGATTGGAGAGAGCTTGGCCCTGGCCAAGCTCTCTCCGCTGGCGTGGGGCACCCTTAAAGCCGCGCTGGCCGCGCTACTGTTTGCGATTCCCGTCGCCTTAGGGGCGGCAATCTACTCTGCGCTGTTTATGTCAGCGCGCTTGCGGGCGCGCATCAAACCCGCACTCGAAATGATGGAGGCCATTCCGGGCGTGGTGGTGGGCTTTATTGCCGGGCTCATTTTGGCGCCATGGGTAGAGCGTCACCTAGCCAGCGCTTTGGTACTGATAATCTGGCTGCCTCTCAGTGCCGGGCTTGCGGGCTTGCTCTGGCAACTGGTCAAAGCTCGGCTGCGCCGCCGTTTACCGCTCTCCTGGGCTGGCCTGTGGCTAATACCGTGGCTCGCTCTGATGGTGGCAATAGCGCTATGGCTTGCGCCGTGGATGGAGCAGCTGTGGCTGGGCGGGGATCTGCGTCAGTTGCTCGACCAGCGTTTTGGAATGGATTACGCCACCCGCAATGCCCTGATTGTCGGCCTGGCGATGGGGTTTGCCGTTATCCCCAGCATCTACTCATTGGCAGAAGACGCTCTTGCCGATGTGCCTTCGACCTTGATAGAGGGCGCCCAGGCGCTGGGTGCCAGCCGTTGGCAGGCGCTGTGGAAGGTGGCACTGGCGGCGGCGGGGCCAGGTATTTTCTCGGCGGTGATGATCGGCGCGGGCCGTGCAGTGGGCGAAACCATGATTGTACTGATGGCCAGTGGCAACACCGCTCTGTTTAGCGCCAGCCCTTTCGAGGGTATGCGCTCCATGGCCGCGGCTATTGCCATCGAGCTTCCTGAAGCGTCACCCGGCGGCCAGACCTATCATCTACTGATTTTTGCCGCGCTGGTGCTGTTTATCTTCACGTTCCTGGTTAACACCCTAGCCGAGGTTGTCCGCCAGCGCCTGCGCCGCCGTTATCGGCAGATGGGAGGCCCATCATGAAAGCTGGCACGGTCAACACCGCCTCTCGCCGCCCTCGTTTTAACTGGTTAAATGATTTATGGCCCTGGCTATGTGCGGCCAGCGTAGCGCTCTCCTTGCTGATGCTGGGTGCTCTACTGGCGCTACTGTTAGTGCGTGGGCTTGGACACTTCTGGCCCGCGACGCTTGAAGAGGTCACTCTGCGTTCGGGTGACAATTTTGCTGGCCATGCCGTGCGCGAGGTCGAGCTCCCCCAGCAAGCGGGAGATGAACGGCTGTACTTTACCGGCAATCAGGACATAGAGGGCGCCCGCTGGCGCTGGGTGGCGATTGAGGAGATTGCCGAAAGCGCGCAGCCTGATGACTTGGTTCGCCTGGAGCGAAGCCCCTGGGGGGATTTTATTGGCCGCTTGGCGGCCATTGAGCAAGACGACCAGCGCTGGGAGGGCGACGCTGCCTGGCAACGGTTAACGACTTTATTGGCGCTCCCCGCCAGCCAACGCCAAGAGAGCCAGCTACTGCTCACTACCGTGGATGGCCAAACCTTGCGCCAGCCGCTGGCCAGTGTCATTAGCGCTCAAGCCCCAAATGCGATGAACTGGTGGCAGAAAACCCATGTCTGGGGCGATGAGGTATGGCGGTTTCTCAGCGAAGGGCCCCGAGCAGCCAATACCGACGGTGGCGTGTGGCCGGCGATATTTGGCACCGTGCTAATGGTGATTTTAATGTCCGTCATGGTCATGCCATTTGGCGTGCTGGCCGCTATTTATCTTAATGAAATTGCTCACCAGGGGCGGCTGACGCGCCTGGTGCGCATTGGCGTGCGCAATCTAGCGGGGGTGCCGTCCATCGTGTATGGCGTTTTCGGCTTGGGAGTGTTTGTTTACGGCATTGGCGGCTCGCTGGATGAGTGGTTTTTCAGCGATACGCTGCCCTCGCCCACGTTTGGCACCGGCGGCCTGCTGTGGGCCTCGTTAACTCTCGCCCTGCTAACCCTGCCCGTCGTGATCGTGGCAACCGAGGAGGGGCTCGCGCGTATTCCTGAGGCCCAGCGCGAAGGAGCCGTGGCGCTGGGCGCTACTCGCCTTGAGATGCTTACCCGCATCGTACTGCCCATGGCGGCACCGGCCATGCTGACAGGCGTTATTTTAGCGGTCGCCCGCGCGGCAGGCGAAGTGGCGCCACTGATGCTCGTCGGCGTTGCCAAACTAGCGCCACAAATGCCGATTGACGGTGAGTTTCCTTATCTACATTTAGAGCGCAAGTTTATGCACCTTGGCTATCATTTATTTGATACCGCCTTTCACGGCGAAGATGTACAAGCTGCGATCCCGCTGGTTTACGCCACGGCGCTACTTTTAGTGTTGATTGTGCTAGTGCTTAATCTAACTGCCATATTTCTGCGTCATTATCTTAGGCGTCAACGGGGAAACGAATGCTAGCGCCTTTACATTCAGCCAATACCGCTCAGGTACCAGTGGCGCACTTTTCGTCCGAGCACAGCTGCCTGAGCATTGATCACTTAAGCCTCGCCTATGCGGGGAAAGCGGCGTTGCGCGACTTAACACTCAGTGTTCCGCGGCATCGTGTGACGGCTTTCATTGGCCCGTCGGGATGCGGTAAGTCGACGCTGTTACGGGCAATTAATCGGCTGCACGATCTTAATGAGACAGTGACCCATAGCGGCAAAATCACGCTGGAAGGGCAGGATATTCACGATCCGCAAACGAACGTGACCGAGCTGCGGCGGCGAGTAGGAATGGTGTTTCAAACCCCCAATCCCTTCCCTATGTCGATCTATGAAAACGTGGCCTTTGGCCTGCGATTGCAGCAGCGCCTTCCCAAGCGCAAAAGGGACGATATTATTGAGTGGGCATTAACCTCCGCCGCGCTATGGGATGAAGTGAAAGACCGCCTGCACCGCTCCGCCTGGCAGCTTTCCGGTGGACAGCAGCAGCGCTTAGTCATCGCCCGCACCTTAGCAGTACAGCCCGATGTGCTGCTGCTTGATGAACCCGCGTCAGCGCTAGACCCGATTTCAACGCTCAAGATTGAGGAGTTGATCCGTAATCTAAAGTCGGAGCTAACGCTGGTACTGGTCACCCACAATATGCAACAAGCGGCGCGCGTATCGGACTACACCGCCTTTTTGCATCAAGGTGAGCTGGTTGAGTACGGACCTACCGATCAGGTCTTCACCAACCCCCGTTTGCAACACACCGAAAACTACATCACCGGCCGCATTACCTAGGCCTTAGCGACTGAAACGTCAGGAGTGCTCCATGGATATTACTAGCGACTCTCACAGCCAGCATATCTCTCGCCAGTTCAACCAGGAGCTGGAAGAGCTAAAAACCCATCTGATGGCCATGGGCGGTCTGGTAGAGAAGCAAGTGCAGGATGCCGTCTTTGCGCTTCTGGAAGGCGACACCCGCCTAGCCGAACAAGTGCGCGACAATGATCGTCAGGTCAACGATCTGCAGCTGCAAATCGACGACGAATGCACCCGGGTACTAGCGCGGCGTCAGCCTGCAGCGTCCGACCTACGCCTGGTGCTCGCCGTTATCCGCGCCACCTCTGATCTTGAGCGAATCGGCGATGAGGCCAGCAAAATCGCCCGTAACGCCCTGCTGCTGAGTGAAAGTACCAGCACCATTCGTGGCTTGGTGGAAGTGCGCCACATCAGCGAGCATGTGCGCAAAATGCTGCGCGATGCGCTCACCGCCTTTGCCCGTTTTGACACCGACCTTGCGATGCAGGTAGTGCGTGAAGACGAGCTGGTTGACGATGAGTACAGCAGCGCAATGCGTTCACTAATGACGTTTATGATGGAAGACTCACGCTCGATTACCTCCGTACTCAGCATCATGTGGGTATTGCGCGCCCTGGAGCGCGTGGGCGACCACGCTGACAATCTTGCTGAGTACGTGGTTTATCTTGTCAAAGGGCTGGATATCCGCCACAGCGACCCCGATAACCTTGACCCGCAAGTGCTAAAAAAGTCTTGACCTGAAAGGGGTTTCCTCCTGCAATACGTCCAGGCTGTTAAGCGGCCTGGACGTTTGAATCACAAGGAGTCTCCCCCACCATGCTGGATGCTGTCACTGCGCTTAGCCGAGGTACACGCTGCGTGTATCAGTCAGGTATGCGCCGCTATATTTTTCTGCCTATTTTAGTCAACCTGATTGTTTACGTCAGCATGTTCAGCTTCGTGCTCAACCGCTTCGGTGGTTGGCTAGATCATTGGATGAACATGGTGCCAACCTGGCTTGATTGGCTCTCCTGGCTTATCTGGCCTCTTTTCGTGATTAGCCTGTTAGTGGTGGTGTTTTTTACCTTCACGCTGGTGACCAGCCTGATCGCCGCGCCTTTTTACGGTTTTTTGGCCGCTAAAGTCGAAACCCAAGTGACTGGCCGTGAACCGATTGATGACCGCAACCTTACTAAAACAGCCATTGATGCCATTGGTCGCGAATTTGTTAAGCTCGCCTATATTTTGCCCCGTGCCGCCGGTCTGTTTGTGCTTAGCTGGATCCCAGGGCTGAACTTAATAGCACCCCTGCTGTGGGCGTTATTCTCCGCCTGGATCATGGCCATTACTTATCTAGACTACCCAATGGATAACAATAAGGTGACGTTTGCCGATATGCGCCAACGGCTCTCGAAACGCTGGTGGCAAAGCTTAAGCTTTGGGGGGTTAGTCACGCTCATCACCTGGATTCCGCTGGCCAATCTCTTCCTTATTCCCGGCGCCGTGGCAGGTGCCGTACTGCTCTGGGATGATCACTACAGAGACGTGCATGGAGATGCCCGTGGCATCGCGCCGCAGTAGCGCTTATTACCTGCGCTCGGCTACTTTGCTACTTTTACGTTTTAAATCGCTCTCCCGCATCCAATCAACAATAAGGAATAAACGTATGTTCAAACCCATCGCTTGGCTGTGTGTGTGTTTAGTCAGCACTCTCTCTATGGTGGCATCAGTAGCGATAGCTCACGACGTACAAACAGACACGATGCGTATCGCACACCCCTTTGCCATACCGACCCCTCCGGGTGCGACCAATGGGGCCGCCTATGTGGATATTACCGCCTTTTCAGACCCAGTTACTTTGATTGGCGCAAGCAGCCCGGTAAGCAGCAATGTCGAGCTGCACGATATGCGAATGGATGGCGACATGATGCAGATGCGTCATGTCGGCGAGCTTCTTATTGAGGCTGGGGAAACCTACACCATGCGTCCTGGTGGTGGCTTTCACTTAATGCTGATTGGGTTAAGCGAACCGTTAACGGAAGGTGACCGATTTCCCATCACGCTAACCTTTGCTGAACAAGGTGATGTGGATATTGAGGTCTGGGTACAAAGCGCCCAGGAAGGTAGTGAAGCCGCGGATGGGCATCACCATCACTAAAAAAAGTTGCTGCCTATAAAAAATTAGACCCCGCATAATGGGGGTCTAAGGACACAATATCTAGACAATGACTAACGCTAGCTTCCTTTCCTTTTGCGGGACTCCAGCCTTGGAATTTAACCCTGACCAGCGTTTTGATTGTCGTTTGATTCATTCCTTGAATCTACCTGCATCCCTATCGGTGTGACACGCTTCTGCGTATTTGCTCACGCCTCTATCGTAATATATTTCAACATAATTGCAAACTTTTGTTACCAAATGTTTCCATCACCTTCATCCTGGGTTAAACCTTTTGCCGTGTACTCGGCCTGAGCACTAGTACGATGGGACTCTGCCTTAATAACATTAGGGCGATCGAATCCTAGACCCCTCATGGATGAATGGAGAGAGAATAACTCATTACATGAATACAAAAAGAGAGGGAGGTAGGGATAAAAACAAAGAAATGCAGTAGTAAATATAAGAAGCTTACAAAAAGCAGACAGCAAAAAAATTAGGCCTCGACTAGCGAGGCCCGATATCAGAATAGACTATAGGTAATAACTAACGTTAGCTTCCACTCCTTGTGCGGGACTCCAACCTTGGAATTAACCCTGACTAACGTTTGATTTCCTAACGATTCATCCTTGAACCTGAAAAGCATCCTTGCCTTTTTTACATCCTGTCAATCTCCCTTTCATCCGTTGAAAGGGCATTCTTTGATATCTAAAAAATAATTAATGATTAGTCAGCTACTGCTATTTTTACCGATCCTTTTTACAGATACAAACTCTTCGTCATATCGTAAGTACAATGTTTTTCTAACCTATCAATACGTCCTTACCTGTTTTTAATATTGCAGCTAGCATGCCAAAAACTCAGGAATAAAATTAAACCATATAAAATCAATAACTTAATAAAATAAAGTCAAGTTATAGCACTCTGTTAACATCGAAATACCAAGCTTAAAAGCTGTGTAAAAATGGCACATGGGTAAACTCTTACCAACCTTACATGCCAATATTGCACACCTTTACAGGTATGGTACGAGAGGTCGCTTACTGAGACCTATACAAGACGTGAAGCGGGAAATGAGCAGCGAAAAAGCGCCCCTTTACCAGGGTGGGATTCAATCTGTAATTGCGCATCGTGGCGTAATAGTACGTGCTTAACGATCGCCAAGCCTAAGCCAGTGCCGCCAGTTGCGGTGCTACGGCCTTTATCGACACGGTAAAAACGTTCGGTTAGTCGGGGAATATGGACGGGATCAATGCCTTCACCATTGTCTTCCACATCAATACAGCCACCGCCAGTCGCGCTAGCTTTCCAGCGTAAGGTGATGTGGCTACCTGCTGGCGTATAGCGAACGGCATTGAAGGCGAGGTTAGAGATGGCACTACGAATCTCCTGCTCACTACCCAGCAGGCGTGCGTCACTTTCAAGCGCGACAGTAATGGTATGACGCTGATTCGATAGCGCCAGCGCATCATCACAGATGCTTTGTAGCAAAGGCCCTAGCGACAGCGGATGGTGATCTTTCCCCCCCTGGTCGATTTCCAACCGGGAGAGCAGCAATAGATCATTGACCAGGTTTTGCATTCGCTGCGTCTGTTCCTGCATCTGGTTGATGCTTTTGCCCAAACGCGGAGGCAACTGATCAGCAATATCACTGTAGGTTTCCAGATAGCCGGAAAGGACGGTTAGCGGCGTGCGCAGCTCGTGAGAGACATTGGCAACAAAGTCGCGCCGCATCTGTTCCAGGCGGTGCAAGCGCGTGATATCCCGGGCCATTACCAGCCGTTCATCGTCACCGTACAGGGTAATTTGATACTGCAGGATTCGACGCTCGTCAATCGGCGATGTCAGCGTTAACGGCTCGCCATACTCCCGCGCATTGAAGTAGCGGATGAAACTTGGCTCGCGCAGTAGGTTGGTAATGTGCTGACCACGATCATGGGCAGTTTGTAGCCCTAGCATGTTCGTTGCAGCGCTGTTCCACCACTCTAGATCACCGTGGCGGTCGAGCATGACCACACTGTCACGCATCGCTTCAGACGACTCTTGAATACGGGCCAAAGTAGCACGCAGCCGACTTTGCGTTATACGCTGGCTTTTCTGATAGCGGTATAAACGATCAAACAATTCACCCCACATACCGTGAGCGGCAGGCGGCTCATCGTGAGGATGTAGGGTTAGCCATAAATAAAGTTCGCGTAGCTGCCGCAAGTGATAAAACAGACATACTGCAAGCCCTGCCGCAAGCCCTAGCCCTGCTGAGCCCAATAACCAGCCTAAGCAAGTACCCAGTGTGGCCAGCCACGCTAGACGCCACAGTTCACGGCTCCATAGGCGCACATTTACACCCGTGCAGAGAAACGGTATCCGGTACCCCGAACCGTTTGAATCAGGTTTTGATGCACATCGCCCAGCGCTTTTCGTAAGCGTCGAATATGCACATCGACAGTACGCTCCTCGACATACACGTTGCCACCCCAAACTTGGTCAAGCAGTTGGCTACGTGTGTAAGCGCGCTCTTGATGGGTCATAAAAAACTGCAGAAGACGATACTCGGTCGGCCCCATTTCCAACGCTTTGCCGTGTGCGCTTACCCGGTGACTTACCGGATCAAGCAGCAGGCCATTAATCTCAATCGGATCTTCAACGCCACGCGGCGTCGCGCGGCGCAGCACTGCTTTTAACCGTGCCACCAATTCGCGGGGCGAAAAGGGCTTGGTGATATAGTCATCGGCACCGGCTTCTAGCCCTTGGATCTTATTATCCTCTTCGCCTTTAGCGGTGAGCATAATAATGGGGATCTCGGCGGTGGCTTCTTCGCGCTTCAACCGCCTAGCCAGTTCAATACCGCTGGTGCCAGGCATCATCCAGTCAAGCAGCAATAAATCAGGTTGGTGGTCAACCACCATGGCATGAGCATCCTGGGCGTTATCTGCTTCGAGCACACGGTAGTCAGCCATTTCCAGCGCTACCGCGATCATCTCGCGAATCGACGATTCATCATCGACAATCAGAACGGTTTTGGCGGTCATACCAGAGCCTCACGGTGTGCAAAAAAGCCAGTTCAAAGAAAACAGTTCAATGACATGTCAGTGACGATAACACCATGACTTGATGACAGTTACATGACAATGGCAGTTACTAACCCGCCGCAGGCCACCAACTTAGCGCAATACCAGCAAAAATCAGCAGCCCCGACCAGTGATTATTCAGAAACGCCTGGAAACAAAGATCCCGCTCCTGATAACGAATTAAGCGCTGCTGATGCAGGAAAGTTGCCGCCATTGCAGCGAGCCCTAGCCAAAAGAACCCACCTAACCCGACCCGCCAGCCTACCCATGCCAGCAACCCCAGGGTGGCTACCTGGAGTAGGCCGATTATCAGGCGATCCGCGTCGCCAAACAGCACGGCTGTCGATTTAATGCCAATTTTTAAATCATCGTCGCGATCGACCATGGCGTATTGCGTGTCGTACGCCACCGTCCATAGCACGTTTGCACAGAAAAGCAGCCACGCTTCCAACGGCACATGGCCCAGCACGGCGCCAAAGGCCATTGGAATTGCCCATGAGAATGCCGCCCCCAGCACCACCTGGGGAAAATGGGTATAACGCTTCATGAACGGGTAAATAACTGCCAGAAATACCCCACCCAACGAGAGCAGCACCGTAAACCAATTAGTCAGTAGCACCAGAATAAACGCTGCGGCCACCAAACCAATAAACAGCAATTGAGCCTCGGTTTCGCTGATTCGACCTGTGGCGAGCGGGCGATGCTTAGTGCGTTTCACATGGCCATCGAAATGGCGATCTGCATAATCGTTCACCACGCAGCCAGCCGCGCGCATGACGTAAACACCGGCCACAAAAATCAGCAGTACATCACGGCCGGGTACCCCTTCAGCGGCAATCCACAGCGCCCAAAGCGTCGGCCACATCAACAGCCACGTGCCAATGGGTCGATCCAAACGCATCAGCTGTATAAAATCTGCCACGCGAGCCCATCCCTTCGGCCGCAACAGTGAACGATCCATGCTTACCTCACGAAAAATAAGATGCAGGCGCTAGCCTAGCGCGATGGCAGATCAAGGTCATCCGCCATCGCACGCAAAAAATACTCCTGCACCAACAACGACAGCCCGCCGTGATAAAACACTGAACGTCGGCCCCAGGTACAGTCACTCTCGATACCGTTCATACGAGCAAATAAGGGGGATTGGGTAGTGGCCTCAAGCGGCCCGCGAATTAAACCGGGCTGGCGAAATAACCAACTGCCGAGCGAGCGCTCACCTAACCCTTCCAAACGCTGGCCCTTTAACTGCGTGAGCGGGGCGACGGAGCGCGCCACCACCCACGGCGTTTCATCCAAGCACAGCGCTACTTCACGCAGCCATGCGTAGCGTTTGGGAGCAATGCCCAACGCCCGTGCCTCATCCTCTCGCGGCCAGCCTACGCCCTGGCGTAGCAGTCGAACGCGAAACTGCTTTTCACCTCCTGCGGCGATTAAGCGAGCAGTTAATGAGTCGGTTGAAGCAACCCACTGCCACCAGGAAGTACTCATGGCAGGTCGCGCCGCATCAACGGGGCGCCAGCGCGAAAAGTGAGGAGTTTGCCGAAAAGCTGCAGGCGTCACCAAGTTCTCCAGGGCAATAAACGGGTCGGCTAGTGTAACATGCAGCACTAACAGGCTTTTGTTTCAGCGACTTTTTTGGTGTCTGCATGCCCCCCTCACAACCAGAGCTCTCTTCATCCCACGCTGCGCTGGTCATTATTGGCACGGGAATGGCCGGGATTGGCTTAGCCCGCGCACTGCGCCGTCTCGGTGATCAGCGGTCAATCACGCTGATTAGTGCTGGCAGCGGTGACGATTACAGCAAACCGTTACTCTCCACCGGCTTCGCTAAAGGCCTAGCGCCCAACAAACTGGCCCAGCGAAACGCTGCCGAGCTGGGCGATGAGTTAAACGCCCGCATCATTACCCACACCCCCGTGGCGGCACTGGATGTGGATAACCGGACACTGCTTCTCGACGCTGGACAAGCGCCCAACTATGAAAAACTAAGCTCTGAAAAACTTAGCTACGACACACTGGTATTAGCCACCGGCGCTGCCCCCAGGATGCCGTTCAGCATCGACCCCAGCGTAGCCCCACGCTGCTTCACCATTAATGACTTAGACGACTACCGACGCTTTCATCAGGCGTTAGGCCAAGGCCCAGCAAGGGTGGCGATTGTTGGCGCCGGGCTGGTCGGCTGTGAATTTACAAATGATCTGCACGCCGGAGGTCATCACGTCAGCGTCATAGCGCCTGAAGCCACGCTACTGCCCCGCCTGCTGCCCGCGCCACTGGGCAACGCCCTGGGCGATGCCTTCAATGAGGCAGGCATCCGACTCTGCTTAGGCCGCACGATAGATTCACTAACACCCAGCAGCGGTGATGACATCGTATTACGATTGGATAACGGCGAGGCTATCAGCGCCGATCTCGTACTAATGGCAACTGGCCTAACGCCGCGTACGGCGCTTGCCGAAGCCGCGGGTCTTAACGTATCGCCGAGCGGCATACAAGTTGACCGCCAACTGAGTACTTCACACCCCGATATTTACGCCCTGGGCGATGTCGCCTGCGTCGATGGCGTTAACGCCATGTACGTGCAGCCGCTGCAAGCGAGCGCCAAGGCATTGGCGGCAACGCTTGCGGGCACTCCCACGTCGGTCAGCTTTGGCGCTTGGCCAATAGTCGTTAAAACACCCCTGCTGCCAGTGGTAGCCTACCCGCCAACCACCCCACCTGAATGCTGGCGAATTGAAGGCGAAGGTGGCGATATCAGTGCGTTAGCCGAAAATAAAGACGGACGTTTGATTGGTTTTGCGTTGACAGGGGGCTGCGTGAGAAGGAAAGTGGAGCTTTCCAGAGCAGCACCTACGCTGCTAGGCTGATTTTCGTCGCGTTCACGACTAGGCTAGAGAAGCTACCTAGTGCTAATGACCGCCCAACAACCTGCATTTGCTTTACGCTCGATTCTTTAACAAAAGTTCGATTGTTTACTAAAGGGAGATTTCTTATGCGCAAACCTGAACTCGCTGCTGCCATCGCTGAAAGTGCCGACCTGTCAAAAGACAAAGCAGGCCAAGTACTGAACGTTATTTTGGATGAAATCACTAACAGCGTTGCTAAGGGCGAAGATGTCGCTCTAATCGGCTTCGGTACCTTTACGGTACGTGAGCGCGCAGCACGTACCGGTAAAAACCCACAAACCGGTGCCCCACTACAAATTCCGGCCAGCAAAAATGTTGCCTTTAAGCCAGGCAAAGGACTTAAGGACGCCGTTTCCTAATGAAGCTCAAGCTGACGCTGTGGCTGCTGGGCATATTGCTCAAACGTGCCCTGCGCCGCAAGCCGCGCTTTCGTGAACAGTTAGAACGCATGCGCGGCCTGGACTGGGGAATTGCCACGGAAGATCTAAGCATAGCCCGCCACTACCGGATGACGCCGAAAGGCATCAGCACCGGTAAAGGGCTGCCCGTCGACTTAGACCTTGAACTGCGTTTCCGAGACCAAGCCACCGCGTTAAAAGTGCTCAAAAAGCCAACTCAGCAGGCCTTTCTTGACGGCATGATGAGTGGCAACGTGCGTTTAGTGGGCGACTCCGCCGATATGAACAAGCTGCAGAAGCTGCTCAAATATTTGTAGCCCAGTATTTGCAGTATTGAGCGATCAGCAAAGGGTAAACCAGGCAGAGGTATAACAGCTATCGATGGACATACCTCATCAACGCTTAGTGTACTTCCGCGTTACCCTGGAGTCTGGTTCAGTGCGCCGTGCTGCGGCGCGTCTGGACATTGCTCCCTCGGCAGTCAGCAGGCAAATTTCGCTGCTGGAAGAAGCCTTGGGAGCCACCCTCATGGAGCGTCAGCGCGGCGGCATTTCACCGACCCCGGTCGGTGAAATGCTGCTTGAATACTGCGAACGTCGCGGCGCACTGGACGAAGGCTTTATCGCGTCACTTGAAGCCTACCAGCGCATGGAAACCGGCAAGATATCGCTCACCGTCGGTGAAGGATTTGTCAGTGACCTAGTAGCGTCGCCGCTGCACGAATTTACCCAACGCTATGCGGGCATTCAGCTCGACATCCATACCGCAGGCACCTCGGGCATTATTGACGCCATTGTCGGCGATCACAGTCATATCGGCTTGATGTTCCATGAGCGTACCCATCCCCAGCTGCGTTTCTGGTCATCCAGTCCTCAGCCACTGATGGCTATTCTGCCGCCGGATCACCCATTGACCAGCCAGACGTCACCTCTCACGCTGACTCAGCTTAGCGCCCAGCCGATGGCCATGTGGGACACCACACATGGGGTGCGTCAAATGGTCGACCAAGCATTTCAGCAGTCTCGTATAGTCCCGCGCATGGCAATGAATACAAATTCCATGGTGGTATTAGCACAGTATGTGCGCAGCGGCATGGGCATTACCCTACTGCCCTCCTTTGCCGTCGCACACGATTTAGAAGCTGGCACGCTAGTGGCGCGTAAGGTAGATAATCCCCTTTTTCAGCGCTCCCAGGCCCACATGGTCACGCGCGTAGGCCGCCAACAGCCCAAGGCTAGCATTCTGCTGCTCAGACACTTACAGCGCTGGATGCAGGCCTTTCGCGACCCGGCCTCAGCAAGCGATTAACCAACGCCACTACCGTAGCCAAATGCCACGCTGGCTTCCGGTGCCGTTTCCACCCAGACGCTTTGCGGCACCGTGTATTCACGCAGGCCGTCCAAACCGCTTGAGCGACCGAAGCCACTATCGCCAAAGCCACCAAACGGCGACATCACGCTGATCGCCTTGTAGCTATTGATCCATACCGTGCCAGCACGCAATTGCCCCGCCACACGATGCGCTCGCGCCACATCCTGACTCCAAACGGCGCCAGCCAAACCAAAGCGAGTTTCGTTGGCGAGCTGAATGGCTTCGGCTTCGCCGTCAAAGGCCATGGCGATCAACACCGGGCCGAAAACCTCTTGCTGAACGATCTCCATATCCGGCGTGACATCGACCAACACGGTAGGGGCGATAAAATAGCCATGAGCCTCATCTGGCAGTCCTTCGGGACGCTTGCCACCCGTTAACACTCTCGCGCCTGCCGCTTCGGCGGCCTCAATCATCCGGGTGACCTGCTCAAATTGACGGCGATTCTGCAAAGGCCCCATGCGCGTCGCTTCATCGCTGGGAAGGCCGACCGCAATCTGTTCCGCGGCCCGGGCCAAACGGCTGGTAACCTGCTCAAACACCGAACGCTCGATCAGCAGCCGTGAGCCCGCCACACAGCTCTGGCCGGCGGCAGCAAAAATTGCCGCCTGGGCCCCCGCGACAGCTTCATCCAGCTTGGCATCGGCAAACACGATATTGGCGGATTTGCCCCCCAGCTCTAACACGCTGGGCACCAAGCGGCGGGCGCCGGCTTCAGCAATCATGCGGCCACTCTGGGGAGAGCCCACGAATACCAGCTTGCTGATAGTGGGGTGGTCGGTCAGCGCTGCGCCGGTCGACTGGCCTAGGCCGTTGACGATATTGATCAGCCCTTTAGGAAGCCCGCCGCTTTCAAGTAGCTTAGCAATCACCACCGATGAGAAGGGCGTCAGTTCGGAAGGCTTAAGTACTACCCCATTGCCCGCTGCTATGGCCGGGGCCACTTGCCAGGCGCAGGTGAACATTGGAGCGTTCCAGGGGGTAATCTGCCCCACCACGCCATAGGGGACATGACGTACATAGTTAAGGTGCGAGGTAGGCACTGGAATCACTTCGCCGTGCTGCTTGTCGCACCAGCCCGCGTAGTATTCAAACATCTCACGCACCTTGCCTACTTCAGCCCGGCAGTCACGAATCGGCTTACCGGCAACGACGCTCTCCAACTGCGCCAGTGCTTCTTCATGGCCCTCTAGCCCACGCAGCGCCGCATTCATGCGCCGTCCACGTTCGCTGGCGGTAAGCGCCATCCATTCACGCTGCCCACGCGTAGCCGCTTGAGTAGCACGCTCAATTAACGCCGCACCCGCATCACGATAGCTCACCAGCGCTTCGCCGGTGGCCGGATTGATCAAGTTGATTTCCTCACCCTCCCCTGCGACTAATGCGCCATCAACCCAGTTACTTAGCGGCGTGGCAGCGGCCAAGCCGAATCCTTCAAGCAGTTGTGCAAGATGGTCGCAGGCTTGTTGGTTAAGTGAGCTCATTGGTTGCCCTCCGTTTGGCTGCCACGCGCTAATATCGGCGTAGTGATATGGTTAAAGTCATCGCTATCAGTTGGCTGCTCGGGGTTTGCGTGCCACGCATCGACAACGGCTTGCAGCAGCGGTAACGGCCAGCCCAACTGCTCAGCGGCATCCCGTGCCAAACGCAGATCCTTGCGCATCAAGCCGGTGGTAAAGCCAGAATCGAAGCGCTCGCTCAGCACCCACTCGGGGAAGTTGACTTCGCTGACCGCGCTGCGTCCAGAGCCACTATTGAGGCCCGCTAAACAGGCGGCAGGATCCACACCGGCTTTGGCTGCCATAGCTACGGCTTCGGCGGTGGTTAACAAGTGCGCGGCACACAGGTAATTATTGGCAAGTTTCACTACATGGCCGCTACCAGGGCCGCCCACATGGGTGCGCTTGGCTGACATCGCCTCCAACATCGGCAATACCCGTTCAATGGTGCTTTCATCGCCTCCTAACAGCATTCCCAGCTTGCCGCTGGCAGCACCTTTAGGCCCACCGCTAACTGGAGCGTCCAACCACAGTAGGCCCGCTGCGGTTACTTTTTCGGCCAATTCACGAGTCACGGCGGGGTCGCTGGTCGAGGTATCGACAATCACACTGCCTTTAGGCGCCAGGGTGAGTAAGCCTGGGGATTGCTCAATCACCTCACGTACATGGACAGAAGTGGGCAGCGAAAGCAGATACACATCGCTTGCGGGCAGCGCATCGGGCGCCACAACGGTTAGTCCCTGAGCAGCAAGGCGAGATCGCGCTTGCTCAAACACATCGCTACCCGTTACTTCAAATCCTGCTGCTTTGAGGGTGAGCGCCATATTGCCACCCATCTGCCCAAGACCAATCACCACGATCGATAACGCTGTTGTTGAAGACATAGGTGAAGACATCGTAAATGCTCCTTGAACGCCCTAATACTTGAAAGACGCTATGTTCGGCGTAGACGCTCCCCTACCCAGTGGGCATCAGAGAGCGCATAACGCTTTTCGTTGAGAAAAAGGGGGCGACTTAGACGAGCAGCGCCCTTACCAGCTCCACCCAGTAGCGCGTCCCTAGCGGCAGCAGCGCATCGTTGAAGTCATAACGCGGGTTGTGCAGCGAGGCAGAATCTTCGCCGTTGCCCATCCAGATATAGGCGCCTGGTCGCTCGGCTAGCAGAAACGAAAAATCTTCAGAGGCCATGCTGGGCGGCGGGTTGCGCTTTACTTTGTCGCTGCCGAGCAAGCTTTCCAGCACCGTCGCGCAGTGCTGGGCATGTTCCGGGGTATTGATAGTAGCCGGGTAGCAGCGCTGGTAATCCAGTTCAACGGCTAAGCCGTGAAACTCTGCCAAACTGCCAATCGCTTGTTTAAAGCGTGCTTCCAAATGCTCTTTAAGCGTCATATCAAAGCAGCGCAGCGTACCGCGCAGCTCGACCTGCTCCGGAATCACATTGAAGGTATCCCCGGCGTGAATGCTGGTAATACTCAGCACCGCCGATTTATCCGGCGGCGTTTCACGGCTCACCAACCCCTGTAACTGACTGACCAGTTGGCAGCTTGCCAGCACCGTATCGATGCCCAAGTGTGGCATCGCGGCGTGGCATCCCTTGCCAATCAGTTTTAGGGTAAAAATATCGAAAGCCGCCATCACATCGGTGTCATGCACCGCTGCCTCACCTACCGGCAGGCCCGGCCAATTATGCAGACCGTATACGGCATCCATGGGAAAGCGCTCAAACAGGCCCTCTTCGACCATGACGCGTCCACCACCAGCGCTCTCTTCAGCGGGCTGAAAGATAAACACCACCCGGCCTTTGAAATCCGGCTGCTGCTTTAACGCCCAGGCGGCGCCCAGCAGCATGGACGTATGACCATCGTGGCCACAGGCGTGCATTTTGCCGGACGTTTGCGAGGCGTAGGCAAGCCCCGTCTCTTCGAGGATATCCAGGGCGTCAATATCGGCCCGTAGGCCGATGGTTTTGCCTTCCCCCTGTTGACCATCCAGAGCGGCGACCACACCCGTTCCAGCAATCCCGGTAATTACCTCAAAGCCCCACTCAGTCAGCAGCGCTGCAATACGCGCACTGGTACGGTGCTCCTCAAACGCGGTTTCCGGATGCTGGTGGAAATCGTGACGCCACGCTTTTAATGTTTCGCTATCCGGCAAGTTTACTGAGGCAGTCATCGTCCTATCCTTAAAGCATTATGTGAGCGACAACGGCAGAGCCGATAAAGGTGCCGGTGAATACCAGTAAGGCCACGATCACTAGCTTCCAGCCGGTCTGCCTGAACATGGCAAACTCACGTCCGGTCAGCGCCAGCCCTGCATAGGCCAATACCGGCGTGACCACTGCCAGGAAATCCACTTCAGCGAGCCGTGCGATAATCCAGCCATTGCCAGGGAAGAATGGCAGCGTCGCGATAATACTGATCAGCGATACCCAGGCCACACTGGGCAGGTAAAAGGGGCATATGCGCCCGATGACCAAGCCGATAATGACCATGACATACAGAATCAACATGCCGGGCAGTGCGTCTAATAAAGGCGAACCGTTGACGATATTGCTAAACCATGCCGCCACACACACGGCTGCCAGTACCAACGCGGTTTTGCCTAGCTGGTTTTCGGGACGTAGCTCTTTTAACGCCTCAGCATCGAACTGATCGATTGGGCTCTCATGAGTTTTCATGGCTAACCTCCTGGCGCGAGCCTTTTAAGCGCTTGTACATCCACTCAGTGACTGGGAGCGCGATAAATAGCGAGATATACAGACCGGTGGCGTAGGTAAGCAGGTTGCTTGCCCCGGCAAAGGCGAGTAGTTCATCTTTGGATGCTGGTACCGCTTCGGCTAATGCGGCCGAACACGCCGCCACCATACTGCCACTGCCCACCCCGCAGGCCATGGCCAGAGCACGAATATCGAGAATATCCAGCGAGGCGATATACCCCGCCATTAAGGCGAAATAGAGCGTACCGAACATGGTGCCCACCACGTACACGCCCATAATGCCGATGCCTTCAGGGCTTCTGAGGCCGTAGCGATCTGAAATAATGGCAATATTGGGTTCGCGGGCGATGGAGTAGGTAGCACCAATCGCTTCACGGCCCATTTTGAGCACCAGGACGGCAAAGGGCAGCGCGATCAACATGGTGCCGAGATTACCTAGCTCCTGGAGAATCAGCGCGGGGCCAGCGGCAATGATCTGCTCAATGGCAGGCCCGATAGTAGAGCCGAATTTAGCAATAAACGGCAGGATGGCGATAAGGATGATGGGGCCAGCCGCATTGCTGACCGGCTTGGGAATCACCTTGCCCATAGTCGAAAAAAGGTGGGGATTGAAAATAACGCCAATGATAAAGGCGTAAAGCAGCGGTAGTAACAGCAGTGTTCCCGGTCCGAGTGGAATGCGCACAATGCCTATCCACTCGGCAAACATCGACGTCACGATCACCGTCAGGTGCAGACGCCAGTCCAGCAGCAGCTTGAGATCCATTGGAGTGTTCCCTGTTTTTTTAGTGTCACTCCGAGTATCGAAAGGTTGCCGTTCCAATCATAGTGCTTTAGTGCGCTATTTTTTAGAACACCTAGCTGACCACAGTGCTGCTAGCCTGTGGCGGCTACGCACTCGCCTCAAGCGGTGCTGAAGAGACCTCGCGATTAAAACACAACAACCACACCACCACGGCAACGCCCGCGACGCCTGCCAGGGCAAAAAACGCCGCCTCGTAGCTCAACCAGCTCGCCACCACGCCCGCAAAACTAGCGCTGAGCGCCGCGCCGACGCCTTGAATCGTCATCACCGCGCCTAACCCCATGTTCACACGCCCGGTACCGCGCAGTATTTGCGCCACAATGCCCGGCGTTGCTACGCCCAATAACCCCGCGCCGACACCGTCCAGTATTTGTACGGGCACCACACTCCAGAGCCCCGGCACCGTGCCCGCCAAAACACCGCGGACAGGTAACACAAGTAGCGCCACCAAAAACAGCAGCCAATAGCCGTTCTTGTGCGAGTACCACGCAGCCAGAAGGGCCATCGGAATCATCGTTGCTTGAGCGATCACGACCGTACCAGCGGTATAAACAGCAGGATTCATCAGCTCATTGGTGGCCACGCGCTGACCCAACAACGGCAACATGGCGGCATTGCCTAGATGAAACAGCAAAAGCGTAAGCCCCACGACCATCAACATGGGGTGATCACGAAACACCTGGGCGATGTTGATCGTTTGGTGCGTTGTTTTATCCAGCCCACGGGCCTCTTCATAATCGATTTCGGCGGGGTTAATCCTAAGCACCAAAAAGATGGTTAACGCGGCCATAAAAGCCATCAAATAAAACACCGCCTCAACGCCGTAAAAATAGCCCGCCAAGGCCGCCAACACGGCGGCGGTAGCATTGCCGCCATGGTTATAGGCCTGGTTTTGACCCAACTGGTGGGCGAGCCCCGTCTGGCCCACCAAGCCTAGCGTTAAGCTGAGAATGGCCGGGCCAATCGCCGCCGCGGCGATGCCCGTGGCAATCTGTGAAAACGCAATAAACCAGGTTTGCGGCCAGAACAATAGAACCAGATTGACGGTGGCTACCAATACCGCACAGCCCACCACTAACAAACGTTTATAGCGTGTGGCATCTGCTAACATACCGGCGGGCGTTGTCGCTATCAGGCTAGCAAACCCGGCAATGGTCATCACGAAGCCGATTTCAGCGGGCGACCACCCCAGCGCAACAAGATAAATGCCTAAAAACGGGCCGAGGCCATCGCGCACATCGGCCAGCGAAAAATTTACCAGCGACAATGCACGCGTCGAGCGTAAAACGGCAGGCTGCTTATTATTCATGGATGTTCCTATCACAACGACTACCGATCAAAATGTGGCTACCATCAGCATCAGGCAAGCCGCGCGAAGCAACAATGACAGCAATATCTTATACCAACCCAGTACGTGAGTAGGACAGCTGAATTTCAACGTATAGCAATTTAAGGTATGGCAAGCAGCAGAATAAGCGCATGTCGCTAAACGTTGATTGAACCGGTAGCGACAAACGCCCCGGCCACCCTCTATACTAGCAACTTATACTAAAGTCTAAACAACATCCTAAGAGACCCTATGCCCATTTCTTTGCCGCTGCGGCGCCTTTGGACGCTGGATAAATTCGCCTACAGCCTGCGCGTGTTTATAGCCTTCAGCGGTGCGCTGCTGTTTAGCGGCTTAATGGGCGATGTGGCTCTGGTGATTCCCCTCTTTCTGGGCATTATCGCCTGCGCGCTGTCTGAAACTGACGACAGCTGGCAAGGTCGCTTTCAAGCCCTGCAGGTCACGCTGGTGTGTTTTACGTCGGCGTCTTTTATCGTGCAGTGGCTGTTTCCCTGGCCGTGGCTGTTTGTGGTTGGCCTGGGCGTTTCGACGTTTATCCTCATTATGCTCGGCGCTATCGGGCAGCGTTACGCCACGATAGCCTCCGGCACGTTAATCCTGTCGATTTACTCGATGATCAATATTGAGCAGCACGGCGGCGTTGATGAAGATGTGGCCACGCGCCAACTGCTGCTGTTGGCGGGGGCGGTCTGGTACGGGTTAATTTCGATCGTATGGTGCGCGCTATTTTCGCGCCAACCGGTGAAGCAGAGCATGGCGCGAGTGTACAAGGCGCTGGGCGAGTTTCTGATTCTGAAGTCGGCGCTATTCGAGCCGGTGCGGGGCGTAGACGTGGAGGCGCGCCGGGTAGCACTGGCACGCCAGAACGGCAAAGTGGTCGATGCCCTGAATCAAGCCAAAGAGATGATTTTTAGACGGCTTGAAGGCCAGCGCGGAGACCGCAAGCTTAACCGCTACCTGCGTATCTACTTTATCGCTCAGGACATTCATGAACGCGCCAGCTCCACTCACTACCCGTACAGCGCGCTCAGCAAAGCGTTCTTCCATCATGATGTGCTGTTTCGCTGCCAAAGGCTGCTGGATCAGCAGGGGCGCTCCTGTCGCCAGCTAGCCAAATCGCTGCTACTCAACCGGCCGTTTGACCATCAGCAGAGTGAAGAGGCGCTGGCCGATTTACACGCTTCGATTGAGAACTTACGCGACCGAGGTAAGCCCGAGTGGCGTCCGCTACTTTATCCACTAAGTGCGCTGGCAGATAACCTAGCCACGTTGGAAAACCAGCTCGCCAGTGCCCACAATCCTGGTGTCAGCGATGAACGGCGCGACAGCTCGCTTTATGACCGCTCACCGTCCAGTGTGCTGGAAGCATGGAAGCGGGTGCGCCTCAACTTTACCCTTGGCTCGCCCACCTTTCGTCACGCCGTGCGGCTCTCGATTGCGTTAATGACGGGCTACGGGATTCTGCAATGGATCGACCCCGAACAGGGTTTCTGGATTCTGCTCACCACCCTGTTTGTCTGCCGACCCAACTTCGCTACCACGCGACGCTTCTTATCACAGCGGATTATGGGCACGGTCCTGGGGCTGTTGGTGGGCTGGGCGTCGATCAGCCTTTTCCCGCACCCGCTGGTGCAGAGCATGATCGCCGTGGCCGCTGGGGTGTCGTTCTTCGCCAACCGCGAAAAACACTACGTGATTGCCACTGCCTCCATCACGCTACTGGTGCTGTGCAGCTTCAACCAGGTAGGGGATGGTTTTGACCTGATCTTGCCCCGCCTGTTTGATACCTTGATTGGCTCGCTGATCGCGGGCTTAGCGGTGTTTTTTATTCTGCCCGACTGGCATGGGCGCAGGCTCTATCGCGAAGCCGCCAACGCGCTGAATAACCACCGCCGCTACCTGGAAGAGATTATCCACCAGTACGAGGAAGGCAAGCAGGATGACTTGGCCTATCGCCTGGCGCGGCGCAATGCTCATAACGCTGACGCGGCACTCTCCACTCTACTCACCAATATGCTCCACGAACCAGGGCACTACCGGAAACTGGATGCAGATAACGGGCTGCGTTTTCTAGTGCTCTCCAATACCCTGCTTAGCCACCTTTCAGCGCTAGGCGCCCACCGCCATCAGTTGGCAGATGATGAAGACGACGCCACGCTGGTGCCGGTAGCAAAACGCATTGGAGAGCTGTTGGGTCAGATCGCAGAACAGCTGAATAAACGCCAGCCGATAGAGGCGCTAGCGGATCAAGCCGCTGAACTGTTAGCCCAATTAGAAGGGCAGAATACCGCTATGTCGGATGACAAAACCGTCGCCCTTTATCGCCCTATTCAGAGCCAGCTCCGCCTTATTACAGAGCAGCTCGCCCCGCTAGGCGAGGCCGCCAACCGACTGGTAGGTAGCGAAGCGCCCACCGCCAGCAGTGCCGCGGCTTAAACTTGTCCATAGCGTCCTGCCGCTTCGCCTAACCAACGACGTACCAGCACGGCGGTAATTTCGGGATTGCCCTGCAGCGTTTGGGCCATGGTGCTCACTCGCTCCAGAAGGTCGGCATCGCGCTCCAGATCGGCAATTTTCATCTGCGCCAAGCCGGTTTGGCGGGTGCCGAGCACTTCGCCGGGACCGCGAATTTCCAGGTCTTTCTCGGCGATACGGAAGCCATCGGTGGTTTCGCGCATCACTGCCAAGCGCTGGCGGGAGCTTTTCGACAGCGGCGGATGGTAGAGCAGTACGCAGAAGCTTTCCGTGCTGCCGCGCCCTACCCGGCCACGCAGCTGGTGAAGCTGAGAAAGCCCTAAGCGTTCAGGGTTTTCGATAATCATCAGGCTGGCGTTGGGCACATCCACCCCTACTTCAATTACCGTGGTAGCCACCAGCAGATCCAGCTCCCCCGCTTTGAAGGCAGTCATCACCTCGGCTTTCTCGCTTGATTTCATCCGTCCATGCACCAAGCCCACCGCCAACTCAGGCAGCGCCTCCGTTAGCTCATCACGGGTAACTTCGGCGGCCTGACACTGCAGCACGTCGGACTCATCAATCAACGTGCACACCCAATAGGCCTGACGACCTTCGCTGCAGGCCAGTCGAATACGCTCCACCACTTCGGGGCGGCGCTCATCGGGCACCACCACGGTTTTCACCGGCGTACGGCCGGGAGGCAGCTCGTCAATCACCGAGACATCGAGATCTGCATAGGCGCTCATGGCTAAGGTGCGGGGAATCGGTGTGGCGGTCATGATCAATTGATGTGGGGTAAGCCCGCCCGCTTCGCCTTTCTCGCGCAACGCCAGACGCTGATGCACGCCAAAGCGGTGCTGCTCGTCAATAATCGCCAGCCCCAAACACTCAAAGTGCACGTCGCCCTGAAACAGTGCATGAGTGCCCACCACCATGCGCGCACGGCCATCGGCAATCGCCGCTTTGGCATCCAGCCGCGCCTTGCCTTTGAGCTTGCCCGCCAGCCATGCTACTTCGATGCCCAGCGGCTCAAACCAGGCTTGAAACGAGCGGTAGTGCTGCTCGGCGAGGATTTCAGTCGGCGCCATAATCGCCGCCTGACAATTGCCCGCCAAAGCGCTCAGCGCGGCCATGGCGGCGACCACGGTTTTTCCCGAACCCACATCGCCCTGAATCAGCCGTAGCATTGGCGCTGGGCGGCTTAAATCGTGGCTGATCTCTTCCAGCACGCGGCGCTGGGCGCCGGTTAGCGCAAACGGTAGTTGGGCCAAAAAGCGCGCCTGCAGGCTGCGCCCAGACGGTAGCGTTGGCGCGCCATCGGCCTGAATACGCAAGCGAACCTCGCGCAGGCTAAGCTGGTGAGCAAGCAGCTCTTCCAGCGCTAAACGCCGCGTGGCCGGGTGTTGGCCACTGGTGAGTTGCTCAATGTTCACATCGGGCGGTGGCTGATGTAGCAAGTGCAGGCTGGCGTGCAAGCCCGGCAGTTGAAAGCGCTGAAGCAGCGTCTCGGGAATCACATCGGGCAACGCTTCGGGTGCGCTGTCGAGAAGCGCGAGCGCCTGTTGAGCCAGAGCGCGCAGCCGCGGTTGGTTCAAGCCTTCCGTGGTGGGGTAAATGGGTGTGAAATACTCATCGACCGGCGTTTCACTGCCACCACTGAGGCGGTATTCGGGGTGATAGATCTCTAAACCAGTTGCCCCGGCCCGCGCTTCACCGAAGGCGCGTACCGTCGCACCAGGGCGTAGCTGTTGCTGCTGGGCGGGCGAAAAGTGAAAAAAGCGCAGGCTCAGAATGCCGCTGGCATCACGCAGGCGCACCAACAGGCTACGGCGGCGCCCCTTTACTACGTCGCAGGCGGTTACTTCGCCTTCGATCACCGCCTCCTGCCCTGCCCGCAGCAGGCCAATCGGCGTCAGCCGCGTACGGTCCTGATAGCGCAGCGGCAGGTGAAACAGTAGATCGCTGACCCGCTCAATCCCCAGCCGGCCAAGCTTCAGCGACAACGCTTCGCCCACGCCTTTCAGCGCGGTGATGGGCGCGGAGAGATCGCTCATGGGGCGCTTTTCACGGCCTGGGTAGGCTGCTGGCAGTGGCTGATCGCCTGAATCAGCGCCTCAATGGCTTTGGGGCGTGGGAAGCTCGCCCGCCAGGCAATCGCCACGGTACGCGACGGTGCTGGCGCTACGAACGGTCGACTCACCAGCATGGCATTCTCATACTGATTAGTGCCCAGCGCCGACTGCGGCAGAACGGTAATACCCAGCCGGGAAGCGACCATATGGCGAATGGTTTCCAGCGAGCCGCCTTCAGCAATCAGCGTGTTATTAGGGCTGTTGAGCTTTTGGGTAATCGCCGGGCAGGCTTCCAGAATCTGGTCGCGGAAGCAGTGACCTTCACCAAGCAGTAGTAGGCGCTCTTCGAGTAAATCCTCTTTATTGATCGCTTCGCGCGAGACCCAAGAGTGATTGGCGGGCATCAATATCTCAAAGTCTTCCTCGTAGATGGCCTTTGTCACCACATCGGTTTCTGTAAACGGCAGCGCTACAATGATGACATCCAGTTCACCGCTTCTGAGTTTGGCGCGCAGCGTGCCGGTCATGCCCTCTTCAATATACAGCGGCATCTGAGGGGCCGCGTTGGCCAACGCAGGGACCAGATGAGGAAACAGGTAGGGCCCGATCGTATAAATCGCCCCAATGCGCAGCGGGTTGGCCAACTGGTCTTTGCCGCTACTAGCCAGCTCGAAAATCAGCGTGCTCTGTTCCAGCACACGCTGCGCCTGAGCAACGATCTTTTCACCCAGCGGGGTAACTTGTACGGTGGACTTAGAGCGCTCAAATAGCGGCGTTTCAAGCTCCTCCTCCAGCTTTTTCACCGCCACGGAGAGTGTGGGCTGTGAAACGTGGCAGCGTTCTGCCGCGCGTCCAAAGTGACGCTCCTGGGCGAGGGTTACGATGTAGCGAAGTTCTGTTAAAGTCATAGCGGTGCCAGTGGCATCCTCTCGTAGCAGCTTGTGACTAGGGTATGTACGAAAACAGTGTTTGTACGAAAATAGTGTTGTACGAAAAACCTAGCATCATAGCAGTCAGCGGGATGGTAAAGGACAAGCAAGCTCTGCCGACGGTTTTCTCACCCGACAATGACACAGTTCATTGTCAATGTTGGTAGAGACTTTGCATCTAATAGGGAATATTAATCAAGAGGAGTAAGCACGGTGAAGCTAACCGTACTGATTATCGGCTGTGGCGATATTGGGATCAACCTTGGGCGCGAGTTGCTTGAGGAAGGGCACCAAGTGATTGGGATGCGGCGCAACGTCGAGGCCTTAAAAGGCACCGGTATTAAACCGCTGAAGCTGGATTTAAACGACCTCGAAGACGCCGATGCCAAAAGCCTTCCCCAAGCAGACTATGTGGTTTATACCGTCAGCGCTGACCGTTTCGAAGAAAGTGCCTATCAAACCGCCTACCCAGAAGGGTTAAAGCGCGTTCTGAGTGTGATGGAGCAGCACAAAGCGCCGCCGCGTCGGGTATTCTTCGTCTCTTCGACCAGCGTACATGGCCAGCAGGAAGGCGAAGTCGTTAACGAAGAGAGCCCCGCTGATTCGACCAGCTTCTCTGGCACGCTAATGTGCGAAGCCGAGCAGGCACTCATCAACCATTCACTGCCCGGCACGGTCGTTCGCTTTTCCGGCATTTACGGCCCAGGACGCGACCGGCTGATTCATCAGGTAGCTGAAGGACGCGTGGCGGCGATCACCCCCGTGGTTTACTCCAACCGCATTCACCGTGACGACTGTGCTGGCATTATTGCCCACCTAATTCGTTATCAGGAGAGCGGCGAAGCGCTGGCCGATATCTACCTGGGCAGCGACTGCGAGCCGGTCACCATGCATAACGTGATGACGTGGTTGGCGACTCAGCTTAAAGTAGAGGCCACCGAGACCATGCAGTCCCCTTTGCGCCGTCGGACCAGCAAGCGTTGCGATAACCAGCGCATCTTGAGCACTGGTTATCAGTTCCGCTTCCCCAGCTACCGCGAAGGCTATTCACAGGTGCTCAAAGAGGGCGGCTTCCTAGAGGTGAACCAGGTCTAACCGATTAGGTTAATCGCCAATCACCATCACCGCTTCCGCTTCCACCTGACTGCCTTTGGGCAGCGCTTTCACGCCAACAGCGGCTCGGGCGGGGAAAGGCGCGGTGAAGAACTCTTCCATGACTTGGTTAACAATCGCAAAGTTATCCAAGTCGACCAAATAGAGATTCAGCTTAACGATATCGCTCAGCGAACCTGCCGCTTCTTCACACACTGCTTGCAGGTTGGTGAAGACCTGACGTGCCTGAGCTTCAAAATCCTCAGACACAATCGCCATGGTCGCGGGATCGAGCGGGATTTGGCCAGAGAGATAAACCGTGTTACCCGCTTTAATAGCCTGGGAGTAAGGGCCAATAGCAGCGGGGGCTTTGCTGGTGTTGATAACAGCCTTATTGCTCATGCGATGTCTCGCTCCTGTAATGATTCATACCTAATGATTGAATACTAAAAAATAGTGTTCACTGCCGACGCTTTATCAGCATGACGTTATATTGGGTGTTAGTTGGCGAGTCGGGTGATTTTTCCCACGTTGGGAAGATTGCGGATACGTTTGATAATGCGTGCCAAGTGGACGCGCCCTTTTACCGACAGCGTCAAATTGACGGTGGAAAGGCGGGCATCGCGCTCTTCAATGCCGATACGCTCGATATTGGCATCGGCGTCGGTGACCAGCCCGGCCAGTTCTGCGACCAGCCCTCGGCGGCTCTCAATTTCGATACGCAGTGCGACCGGGAAGTCCTCATCGATCGTATCCGACCATTCCAGCGCGAAGAGCTTATCGGGGTCGTTTTTATCCGCAACGTTTTTACATTCGGCGCGGTGAACGACCAAGCCTTTGCCGGTAGAAAGGTGGCCCACCACAGGGTCGCCCGGTAGCGGGTGGCAGCAGCGCGCAAAGTTGGTCACCATGCCTTCACTACCGCTGATCACCACGGCTTTGCTGCCTTCAATTCCCGCGGGATGCTCATAAGTATCATCACCGTGGGCGGCATCCACTAGGCGCCGTGCCACCACGTGAGTCATACGATTGCCTAGCCCCAGCGATTCCAATAGAGACTCTTCTGAAGAGACATCCAACTCTTTAAAGGCGCGTTTAATGGCGCTTTCATCCAGCTCTTCCAGGCTGGTATCAAACGGCGCCAGGGCTTTATTGAGCAAGCGCCGACCCAGCATGACGGCTTCGGTCTGCTGCTGGTATTTCAGTGCATGGCGGATCGCCGAACGCGCCTTGGCGGTGGTCACAAAGTTGAGCCAGGCAAGGTTCGGGCGCGCACCAGGGGCGGTAATAATTTCCAACGTCTGGCCGCTCTCTAAGCGTGTCGAGAGCGGTGCCAAGTGACGGTCAATCCGGCAAGCAATACAGTTATTGCCTATATCCGTGTGTACGGTATAGGCGAAGTCGATCACGGTCGCGCCTTGCGGCAGCTCCATGATGTCGCCTTTGGGGGTAAACACGTAGATATCATCAGGGAACAGGTCGTTTTTAACGTGTTCGATAAACTCTAACGAATCACCTGCGTGGCGCTGCATCTCCAGCAATCCTTTCACCCAGGCGCGAGCACGAGCGTGGCTGCCTTCGGCAATCGGGTGCGACGTTTGCCCTGCCTTGTAAAGCCAGTGAGCGGCAATACCGTTATTGGCCATCGCTTCCATCTCACGGGTACGTATCTGTACCTCAATAGGCATACCGCGAGAACCAAACAAGGTGGTATGCAGGCTCTGGTAGCCGTTCGCTTTGGGAATCGCAATATAGTCTTTAAAGCGCCCCGGTACCGGCTTATAGAGGTTATGCACCACGCCTAAAATTCGGTAACAGCTGGCCACATCTTCGGTAATGATGCGAAATCCAAACACATCCATAATTTCGGCGAAGGGCTTACGCTGGTCGCGCATCTTCTTGTAGATCGACAGTAGATGTTTTTGCCGGCCAATCACTGTGCCGTTCAGGCCATCTTCATCCAGGCTTTTTTGCAGCGATGACTGGATTTCACGCATCGCGCTGCGCCTATGCCCACGCGCTTTAGCCACCGCACGCTTGATGCGCTCGGCGCGCATCGGGTGAATCGCTTGAAAAGAGAGATCCTCAAGCTCAACACGAATAGTGTTGATGCCCAGTCGCCCGGCAATGCGGGCATAAATTTCCAGTGTTTCACGGGCAATGCGGCGCTTTTTATCAGGGCGCAAGGCGCCCAGGGTGCGCATGTTATGCAGCCGGTCGGCCAGCTTAACGATGATAACGCGGATATCCCGCGACATCGCCAGCACCATCTTCTGGAAATTTTCCGCCTGGGCGACGGCTTTGTCTTCAAAGGTGATTTGGGTAAGTTTGGATACCCCATCGACCAGTTCTGCTACCGGTTTGCCAAACTGAGCCTCCAGGGCTTTTTTGGAAACGCCGGTATCTTCGATAACGTCATGTAGCATGGCGGCCATCAGGCTTTGATGGTCCATGTGCATATTGGCAAGAATATTCGCTACCGCCAGCGGGTGGGTAACGTAAGGCTCGCCGGAACGCCGCCGCTGGCCGTCGTGGGCCTGCTCAGCATAATAAAAGGCACGTTTGACCTGCTGGATTTCATCCGGGGGTAAATAGCCGCCGAGTCGATCGGCCAGGTCATCAATGGTGAACATCTACCGCGCCTCTATCGGTTCGTTGCAACGTTAGTCGTCGATATGAGTAGGCGCCATGGCTGGGCGCGGACGCACAGCGGCTTCAACTGGCTCGTCCAGTACCGTGTGATCCACCAGGCCTGCGGCAATTTCACGCAGCGCCATGACCGTGGGCTTGTCATTTTCCCATGGCAGCAGCGCATCGCGGGAGCCACGCGCCAGCTGGCGAGCGCGCTGGGTGGAAATCATCACCAGCTTGAAACGGTTTTCAACATTTTCAAGACAATCTTCAACGGTTACGCGAGCCATGGGAGCCTTCCTGTTATGACGGAACCGGGCCGACACCGTAGAGAACGGCGCCGACCCAGTGAAAAAAATGGTGCGACAAAAATAGTGCAACGCAATAGAAAGTAGTAGAACCTGATAGATTACTCGACCGTAGGCGCCTGTGACAAGAGTGCAGCTAACAGTGGCGCATGGCGCTCACACATTACCGGGCGGCTTAAACGTCGGCTGATGACTAATGATTGTAACTCTTGCAGCGCCGTGGTGAAGTCATCATTCACTACTAAGTAATCATATTCGTGGTAATGGGACATTTCGCTTATTGCATCGCGCATACGCCGGGCAATCACGGCATGCTCATCGGTGCCACGGCTAGCAAGGCGCCGCTCTAACTCTTCGCGTGAAGGGGGAAGTATAAAAATCGACACCGCATCAGGCATTTGCTCACGCACTTGCTGGGCGCCCTGCCAGTCGATCTCCAGAATAACGTCCTGCCCAGCTGCCAGTAATACCTCGACCGCCTTCCGCGAAGTACCATAGTAATTATCAAAGACGTTGGCATACTCAAAGAACTCGCCGCGCGCGATCATCGCTTCAAACTCAGCCACATCGGTAAAATGATAATTCACGCCATCCACTTCACCCTCGCGCTTGGCACGTGTGGTATGCGAGACCGACACCTGAATCCCATCCAGACTTTCAATTAGCTCGCGCACCAAGCTAGTCTTGCCAGCACCCGACGGAGCAGAAACGATAAAAAGCGTACCTTGGGACATGAAGCGCGTTCCCCTCAGTTGGCAAAATAAGTAGCGAAAATAAGTAGCAAAGAACAGTAAAGCGACTGCAGCAGAGCAGTAAGGCTGCGCAGTATCGCACACCCATCGCTGCGACTGTAGCGTTGGCAGCGACATACAGGGAGGTAAGCATGCGCAGTACGCTATTTATTTTAGGCCTGATTGCACTCGGCGTAGCCCTACAAAAAGGCATTATTGAGATTCCCCGCCACTGGGCGCTCTGGGCACCGCTACACATTGACGACCCCATCACGCCGGTCACGCAGCTTAAGCTAAGCCGCTTGGCGGACGACCGCGCGGGCTGCTTAGCTGCGTTAGATACGGTGCCCGAAGGCGAGCTGCGCTACACGCCACTGGCCGATTACACCCCCACGGCAAGCTGCCCGCTTTCCAATGTCGTGCGCATGCAGTCAAGCGATGTGGCGTTTAATCGGAGCTTCGTGGCGTCCTGCCCCATGGCGCTGGCGTGGGTGATGTATGAACGCCACGCGTTACAGCCCGCCGCCGAGGAAATTATAGGCAGCCGGGTGAGCCAGGTTAACCATGTGGGTAGCTTTGCCTGCCGCAATGTTTATGGCCGTGAAACGGGCAGACGCAGCGAACACGCCACCGCCGAAGCGCTGGATGTGGTGGGGTTTCAGTTTGAGAATGGCCAGCACATTTCGCTGATCAATCACTGGGATGATGAAGGTGCAGCGGGGGAGTTTTTACGCGCCGCGCGGGATAGTGCCTGCAACACCTTCGGCAACGTATTAGGGCCGGATTACAACGCCGCGCATGCCGATCACTTTCATATGGGCATGCGCGGATTTCGTCTGTGTCGCTAACGTATCAACCGCCCTTATTCGAGGTTGATATCGTCTTCATCCGTAGCTGCACCGGTGGCGGCGCCAATACCACCGCCAATGACAGCGCCTTGCGTCATGCTACCGCCTGTAGCTGCCGCCGCACCAGCGCCCACAGCCGCACCTACGCCAGCACCACTAGCAGTCCGCTCGCCGGTAGAGGTACCACAGCCTGCCAAGCCGATAGTCAACGCTACCACTGCGCCTAGAGTCACTGAACGTGTCATTTTAAATACTTGAGTGTGCATACTCATCTCCTTATGGGTTGCTGCTTTTTCACCTTAGAGAGGATTCGCCGTCTTTGCCATATTAATTATCACTGTTCGATAACGATGCAAAGTTTATGCACAATTAGCCAACGCTAGACACGCTGGGCCACGGCGCCATAGGTGCGTTGTTCCAGCCAGCGCCCACCCGCAAAAATCACTAACCCGCAGAACGCTAATCCAGCACCGACTAAGCCGGTGCTTGACCAGCTAAAACCAGCGCTGATCGCCAACCCCGCCAGCCACGCACCTAAAGCATTAGCGCCATTAAAGGCCGCATGATTGAGTGAGGCCGCCATGGTTTGGGCATCTTCAGCCACATCCATTAAGCGGGTTTGCAACGAAGGTGCCAGCGCCATGCTGGTACCCACCAGGCCAACAAACAGTAGTCCCGTCCAAACATTATTCGCCGCGAAGTAAAACAACCCCTGAACCACCCCACACCACAGCAGAATGATCGGGATCGCACGCATCAGGTTTTTATCTGCCATACGCCCGCCGATTAAATTACCGGCAATGGAACCCAAGCCAAAAATGACCAGCACCAACGGCCCCAGCGATTCGCTCATGCCCGCCTGCTGGGTTAACGTCGGCATCACATAACTAAAGATGGCAAACATACCGCCGCAGCCAATGCAGGCGAGGGCTAACGCGACTAATACACGCTGTTTTAATAATGCGGAGAGTTCACGCAGAGGGCTCGCAAACGAATCAACTGGCTGAATCGGCACATAAAGTCTGATCAACAGCGCCGTTAGCAGCGCAATGCCACCAACGCCTACAAACGCGATCTGCCAGCCAAACAGATTTCCTGTCCAGGTGCCCAACGGCGCTCCAATCAAAATCGCCACCGTTAAGCCCATCATCACCCGCGAGATAGCCCGCGCCCGCTGGTCGACCGGCACCGCCCCCGCCGCCACCAGCGCTGCAATGCCAAAATAAGCCCCATGCGGTAAGCCAGCCAGAAAACGCAGGCCTACAAATGACCAAAAGCCTGGCGCCATGGCACTGGCGATATTGCCTACTGCAAATACCAGCATCAGTACAATCAACAGAAGCCGCCGGGGCGCCCGTGCAGCCAGCGCCGAAATCAGCGGCGCGCCGACCACCACACCCAGTGCGTAGCTACTGATTGCATAGCCCACCTGGGGCACGGTCACGGCTAAATCGCCCGCCACGCGGTTCATCAAGCCCATAATGACGAACTCGCTGGTGCCGATTCCAAAGCCACCCAGCGCCAACACAAATTCGGCCAAGCGCGGGTTACGCGCCAGCCCTTGAGACGACGATGCTGTCGTATCCTGCATGCTTATCTCCTTGGGATATCGCACTGGTGGCATCTCGGTTAGCGTTAAATGATCGCAGGATTAGACGAAAGTAGAAACACACGGCGCTCAAAAAGTTAGCGGGCAAAGAAGATAAGCGCCGCGGTTTCCCACTTCTACGCTCGCTTTGCTAGTGTGAGGCTTTTACTAAACGCGTGAGGCAATGATGACGCCCGAAACCATTGAACAAGCCATGCAAGCATTAGCTCAGGCCGACCCAGATATTGCCCGCGCCTACCCATTGGTCGGGCCTCCTGGCCCACGCCAGCGCGACCAAGGCTTTGCAACGTTTTTCAGTACGATCGTCAGCCAACAGCTATCCACCGAAGCAGCCCGCGCCATCATGGGCCGCGTCAATACACTGTTGCCTGAGCTGCACGCCAAGGCAGTGATGGACGTGGAGGGCCAAGCACTGCGCGATGCGGGTCTCTCCTGGCGTAAGATCGAGTATGCCAAGGGGCTGGCGGAAGCGGAACTTGCAGGCACTTTTAGCGCCGATGGGCTTGAGCACCTGAGTGATGAGGAAGTGATTGCTGCGATTACCGCGCTGCGCGGTTTTGGCCGCTGGAGTGCCGAGATCTACCTGATGTTCTCGCTCAAACGCCCGGATGTCTTCCCCGCCGATGATCTTGCCCTGCGGGTAGCGCTTGGCCGCCTAAAAGGCATGGACGACAAGCCCACGCCCAAACAGGCGCGCCAGCTAGTCGAACACTGGGCGCCCTGGCGAAGCGTGGGTTCGCTGTTTCTATGGCACTACTATCGCGGCGAGCCGCTTTAAACAGTAGGCTCAGCCTGAAAACTGGCTGCGCTCGACCATACGGCGTTAAAAATCGTCTCAAAGTACTCATTTACACAACGTAAACTCCGTCTTTTCACCGATTTTTGCCTTGTCTGGCCTTCGCTCGCCGACTTTTCAGACAGAGCCTAAGCATCCAGGCCGCCAAATTTGCCGTTCTGATAGTCCTCGACCGCCTGAACGATCTCTTCGCGGGTATTCATCACAAACGGCCCGTGGGAGTAGATCGGCTCGTCGATTACATCACCGTGACCAAACAGTAGACGCGCATCGCTGCTGGCTTCAATATCTAGGCTACTGCCGTCGCGATCCACTTCGATTAAATGATGAGGCCGCACCGGCTCACCGCCCACTTCGACATCACCATTCACAACGTAAAGAAACACCTGCCGCCCAGGGGCAACGGGCAGCTGTTCATGGGCACCGGCAGGCAACTTCAGCGTCGACATGAACACGCCGGTTAGCGTTTCGACAGGGCCAGCACTGCCCTGCCACTCACCGGCGATCAGGTTCAGCTCACCGCCGCCGGGCAGCGCAATGGCAGGTATGTCCGCCTGCTGCAGCCCCACATAGCGCGGCTCGCTCATTTTCAAACGCGATGGCAGATTGACCCATAGCTGGAGAATTTCCAGCGGGCCACCTTCGCGCAGAAACTCCGGTGGCGAAATTTCCGCATGCACAATGCCGCTGCCCGCGGTCATCTACTGCACACCGCCCGCATTGATCACGCTTTGATGCTTAGCGCTGTCTGCATGTGCCAGCGAGCCTTCTAAAATAAAAGTCACCGTTTCAAAGCCACGGTGCGGGTGCGGGCCAAACGGCAGCCCCTGATTGTTAGCCGGGTAGGTTTGAGGGCCATGGTGATTAAGAAACAGAAACGGATCGAGCTGTTCAAGCTGCGGCCCCGGCAGCGGGCGCCGGGTAACTAAATCGCCGATATCATCGCGCTTGGCCGGATGCTGAGCGATCACGCGGCGTGCTGATTGAATAGTGTCTGATGGCATATTTTGCTCCTTATCAATACTGCCCAGCGTAAAACCTCAACCCAAAGATGAGGAGCGAATAATTTGCCTCGTTTCGTTGCAGGAAATTGTTATTAACAAGCTGAGCGGTTTTCTCAAAACTCGGTCACCACCGTCACGCCCGCCCCTTCAAACTTATCCATGTTCATCAGCGCATCAATCGACTGCTCGAGCGTGATGCGTTTACCGATCAGCTTTTCAGGCGCCAGCTTTCCTGACTCGATCATCGCCAGCATGGCGTCATAGCGATGCGCCTGCATGCCATGGCTACCCAGTATCTCCAGTTCGTTGGCGATCACCTTGCTCATGGGAATGGCGGGCGTACTGTTCTCGGCTAACATCAACCCAACCTGAACATGCTTGCCACGTTTACGCAGATTGCTGATGGAGTTAAAGCAGGTCGTTGGGTGGCCTAGCGCATCCAGCGACACGTGAGCGCCGCCCCGGGTTATCTCCGCCACCGCTTCGACCACATTGGGTACCTTGGCGGCATTCACGGTGGCAGTAGCGCCCAATTGACGGGCCAGATCAAGCGCCTCTTCTGAAATATCGATAGCGACCACGTTGGCGCCAATCGCATTGGCAATCATCACAGCAGAAAGCCCAACACCGCCACAGCCGTGAACCGCCACCCACTGGCCTGCCGCTGTTTTGCCCTGATCCACCACTGCCCGAAACGAAGTGACGAAACGGCAACCCAAGCTCGCCGCCGTGGCGAAATCGAGGGTTTCCGGCAGCGCTACTAAATTCACATCAGCGTAGTGAATGCCCACATACTCGGCAAAGGAGCCCCAGTGCGTAAAACCGGGCTGAAACTGGCTATCGCACACCTGATGATTGCCCGAGTGGCACTCAGGGCAAGTACCGCAACCGCCAACGAAGGGCACCGTCACACGGTCACCAATACGCCACTTTTTGACGTCTTTACCCACGGCTTCCACAACGCCAGCAAGCTCATGCCCTGGCACATGGGGAAGCTGGATATCCGTGTCATGCCCCACCCAGCCATGCCAGTCGCTGCGGCATACTCCGTTGGCCATCACCTTGACCACCACCCCATGAGGCGCTGGTGAAGGGTCAGGCACCTGCTGGATGCTGGGAGGGGCGGAAAACTGCTCAAACACAACGGCTTTCATCAAGGTCTCCTAAACGGTTTCGCTTTTTTTACTTTATAACTGCTTACATGGGTAAGAAGCGAATTAGTTACCGCTAACGTTTAACCGCCCCACTACTTGAAACGAATTATTCGTGGGGAGCACCACGATCATCTCACCCGAGCCAACACCGCTGCCCACCAACGCCGTGATGTTCACCTGATGAGTGACCAGCAACAAATTGCCCGGCCCCTGCCAGGCAGCGATCTGCTCTTGAGCCGTTTGGGTGATGGCCGCCTGATCACCGCGCCCGCGAAAGAATGAATCCAGCCAGGGGGTAGGCGTTACAGGCCCCAGCGCCATCAGCTCAGCGGTATCCAGCGCCCGGCACCAACGCGATGAATACACGGCCGTAATGGGAATACCCCGCGCACGAAATTCACGACCCGCGGCTTGCGCATGGGCGCGCCCCTGGGCCGAAAGGTTGCGCTGGGTATCGCATCTGGAAATCTCAAAACCCGGCGGGTCACCAATGCCAGGCGCCAGGGAGTGGCGCATAAGAATCACCAAGCCGCCTTCTTGGAGTGCTTGCCAAGTTGTTTCATTTGCCTGGGTGCTGATGGGCAGGCTGCTCAGCACAGCGAGCAGTAGGGTTAACGTGAAGTGGCGTAGGGTGAACATGGAGAAACCTCATTGGCTGTGCCATATAAAATTAAGAACTAACGGGAAATCGGCCTCACACTCAAGCGTTATCGCTCGCCCAAAAAGTTATAATCAGCTCCAATTTTCAAAGCGCCAAGCTGATACTGAAGCGCCCCATTAGCTTTATGTGCTGTTTGATTGCAAAGTACACGACATTTTAAGCGTGTGGCGGCTCGCTTGGCGCCGACACGACCGTAATGTAAGGATCCCAAATGGCCATTAAGAAGAACGAGCTCTACTCATCCCTTTGGGCAAGCTGTGATGAACTGCGCGGCGGTATGGATGCCAGCCAGTACAAAGACTATGTGCTGACCCTGCTGTTTATGAAATACGTTTCAGACAAATACAAAGGTGACCCCTATGGCATGATTATCGTGCCTAAAGGAGCCAGCTTTGACGATATGGTCGCGCTAAAAGGCGATAAGGAAATTGGCGACCGTATTAACAAAATCATCAGCGCACTGGCCGAACAGAACGAACTCAAAGGCGTGATTGATGTGGCCGACTTCAATGATGAAGACCGGCTGGGTAAAGGCAAAGAGATGGTGGATCGCCTCACCAAGCTGATCGGCATCTTTGAAGGGCTGAACCTGTCCGCCAACCGCGCCGATGGCGATGATCTACTGGGCGATGCTTACGAATACCTGATGCGCCACTTCGCCACCGAATCCGGTAAATCCAAGGGCCAGTTCTATACGCCTTCGGAAGTCTCGCGCATTCTGGCGAAGGTGATCGGCATTAGTGCCAGTACACCGCAGGACGCCACGGTGTACGATCCGACATGCGGTTCGGGCTCACTACTGCTTAAAGTCAGTGATGAGGCCCCGCGTGGCCTGTCGATTTTCGGCCAGGAAATGGACAACGCGACAAGCGCCCTCGCGCGTATGAACATGATCCTGCACAACACCGCCACGGCCAAAATCTGGCAAGACAACACGCTGAGTGCCCCTCAGTGGAAGGACACTAACGGCCAGCTGAAAACCTTCGATTTTGCCGTGGCCAATCCACCGTTCTCCAACAAAAACTGGACGAGCGGCCTCAATCCCAACGAAGACGAATATGGTCGCTTCACCTGGGGCATACCGCCAGAAAAGAACGGTGACTACACCTTTCTACTGCACATACTGAAAAGCCTGAAAAGCACCGGCAAAGGTGCAGTTATTCTGCCCCACGGCGTGCTATTTCGGGGCAATGCCGAAGCCCGCATTCGTGAAAACCTCATCAAGCAGGGCTACATCAAAGGCATTATTGGCCTGCCCGCCAACCTGTTTTATGGCACCGGCATACCCGCTTGCATTATTGTGATTGATAAAGAGAACAGCCACGCGCGTAGCGGTATCTTTATGATCGATGCCAGCAAAGGCTTTATGAAAGAGGGCAACAAAAACCGTCTGCGCAGCCAGGATATCCACAAAGTTGTGGATGTCTTTACCAAGCAGCTAACACTGCCGCGCTATAGCCGCATGGTGCCTTTAGCTGAAATCGCCGCTAATGAGTACAACCTCAATATTCCGCGCTACATCGATTCAAGCGAGCCGGAAGACCTGCACGACCTCAGCGCCCACTTGCAGGGCGGTATCCCCACGCGTGATGTAGATGCACTAAACGACTACTGGCAGGTATTTCCCGCCATGCGGGCCACGCTGTTTGCTGATGAACGCCCTGGATACTGCCGCTCGCTGGTGGCCGCTGCCGAAGTAAAAAGCAGCATACTCAACCACCCGGAATTTACCGCGTTTGCCCGCCAAAGCCTGCAGCCCTTTTCACGCTGGCGTGAGCGTGCGGCCCTGAAGCAAATAAGCATTGGCGACAAACCCAAAGAGCTGATTCACACCATTAGCGAAGACCTGCTGGAAAGCTACACCGGCCAGCCTTTGTTGAGTAAATACGACATCTACCAGATCCTGATGGACTACTGGGCAGAAGAGATGCAGGACGATGTCTATGTGCTGGTACAGGATGGCTGGTCAGCCGGTAGCGTCATGCGCAAACTGGTGGTGAAAAAAGGTGAGAAGCTAAAAGAAACGCCAGACCTCATCATCAATAAAACCAAATACAAGGCCGAGCTTATTCCACCCACGCTGATCGTTGCGCGTTATTTTGCGGACGAACAAGCCCACATTGATACGCTGCAAGCCGCCGTAGACACCGCCACACAAGCGCTGGAAAGCTATATAGAGGAAAACAGCGGGGAAGATGGCCTGCTGAATGATGCGTTGAACGAGAAAGACAAGGTCACCAAGGCCACGGTTACAGCGCGCCTAAAGCTTGCCACCGACCCCGATGAAAAGGCAGCGTTCAATCAGGCTAAAAAGTGCTTTGATGCCGAAGCCAATGCTAAAAAAGCACTCAAAGATGCCCAAGAAGCGCTGGATATTGCGGTGTTCAAGCACTACCCAACGCTTAGCGAAGCCGAGATCAAAACGCTTGTCGTCGAAGATAAATGGCTCGCCACCCTGCAAAGCCAGATCGAGGCAGAGATCGAGCGCGTGACGCAGCAGCTAGCTAACCGCGTGAAACAGCTGGAAGAGCGCTATGCCGAGCCGCTCCCCACCATCACCCAGTCGGTCGAGCAGTTAAGTGACAAAGTAGCGCAGCATTTACGCGCCATGGGGCTAAGCCTATGACGGAGCAGAACCCAACAGCATTGCATAGCCTGGTTAGCGCGATTGCCCAGCAGATAGAGCAAGCACGCGGGCAGGTGCGCCAAGCCGTGAATACGGCCATGGTACAAAGCTACTGGGAAATAGGCCGATTGATAATCGAGCATGAGCAGCAAGGCAGCAGCCGTGCCGAATACGGTAAACAGCAGCTCCAGCAGCTTTCGCATCAGCTCACCGAACGGCTGGGTAAAGGCTTTGATGTCCGCAACCTACGCAATATGCGCCAGTTTTATCAAAGTTTTCCAAAACGGAACGCAGTGCGTACCGAATTGAGCTGGACTCACTATCGCACCCTGCTGCGAATAGACAATGCCCAAGCCCGGGACTGGTATTTGCAAGAGGCCATTAACCAAAGCTGGAGCGCCAGAGCCCTAGAGCGCCAGATTAGCACCCTCTACTACGAGCGTCTTCTGGCCAGCCAGAACAAAGCCCTGGTGGAGCAGGAAGCGCAAGACAACACCCAGCCGATGGCAGAAACCGCTAAGGATTACCTGCGTGACCCCTACATTCTGGATTTCCTTAATCTGCAGGGTAAAACCTACCAGGAAAGCCAGTTAGAACAGGCGATTATCAGCAACCTGCAGCAGTTTCTGCTGGAACTGGGCAAAGGCTTTGCGTTTGTCGAGCGCCAGCAGCGTATCCGCTTTGACGACGAAGATTTCTACATCGACTTGGTATTCTACAACTTCAAACTGAAGTGCTTTTTGCTGGTGGATCTAAAACTCGGCAAGCTCAAGCATCAGGATATCGGCCAGATGGATACCTACGTGCGCCTGTACGATGAGCAGCGCAAAGGTAGCGACGACAACCCCACCATCGGCCTGGTGCTATGCAGCGAAAAAAGCGAGGCGGTAGTGAAGTACTCGGTGCTCGCCGAGCAAAAGCAGCTGTTTGCGGCAAAGTACCTGCCCTATTTACCGAGCGAAGCAGAGCTTAAACGCGAGCTGGAGCGCGAGCGCGCCCAGGCAGTGGAACAACTCCAGCAGCAGGAGTCAGACAATGAATGATCAGGTAGCAGAAATGAGTGCAACGTATCTGGTTGAAGCGGCGCAGGGTGCGGTGATTTTCAACCCAGTTGTCCAAATGGCTGAGCTTAAGCAGCCTTTTTATTACGCTCGATTTCCTTCACTTTTCCTGGGTTAAGCGACACTGAACCAGTGACCCCCCAGTTTCGGGTG